>NZ_JBSFDP010000022.1:0-115639 GCF_053593975.1 Streptomyces sp. NPDC002004 | reverse complement strand
TAGGCCTCCAGGGTGGAGCGGATGCGGTGCCAGCCGGTGTCCAGGCCTGCCCGGGGGACCGGCCGGGCAGCCGCGCGGTCTTGCTGTGGCGCCGGACGGCACCGTCGCCGCCGCCGTCGCCGACGGCCCCGACACGGCCGTACTGGTCGGGCGGCGCGGGCAGTCGGCGCGGGAGCTGGCACGCACCCCGGCACCCCGTCGGCTCGCCGGCATCACCACGACGGCCGACCTGCTCGCCGTGGCGGCGGCGCCCGACGACGACGCGGCCGTCACGGTGCTGACCCCGGACGGACGGGTGACGGCCCTCCTGCCCGGACCGGAGGGCACGGCAACACGCCTGTGGTGCCTGGGATTCTCACCGCGTCACGGCGACCGGGACCTGCTGCTCGTCCGCGAGACCGGCGACCGGTACACGCTGGCGACCTGGAGCCCGGGCACCGGAGTCCACACCCACGACTGGTGCTCGTTCGACACCGAGATCACCGCCCGCTGGTACCCCGACGGCCGGGGCGTGCTGGTCCGCCAGGACCGCCACGGCCGCTCCCAGCTGCACCGCGTCGACCTGACGGCCCGTCGGCGCACCCGCGTGCCCACCCCGTCCGGCAGCCTGCTGGACGCCGCGCCCCGGGCCGGCGGGACGCTGCACTACGTCTGGACCGACACCGCACACCCGCCCGTGCTGCGCGGCACCGACGGCACCCCGCTGCCCCCGCCCGCCGGCCCCTCGCCGGTCGTTCCGGGACACCACACCGACCTGTGGACACCCACCCCGGACGGCAGCGTGCACGCACTGCTCAGCCTGCCGGACGACCACGGCTCCCTACCCCCGCCCGCGGTCTTCCTGGTGCACGGCGGACCGGCGGACCACGACCGCGACGCCTACGACGCCACCGTCCACTCCCTGGTCGCCTCCGGATACGCCGCCGTACGCGTCAACTACCACGGCTCCACCGGCTACGGACCCCACTGGCGCAGCTCCCTGCCCGCCGGTGTCGGGCACACCGAGGTACGGGACCTCGCCGCCGTGCGCGCCGACCTCGTCACCCGAGGGCTGATCGCATCCGACGCCATCGGGCTGTGGGGTGTGTCCTGGGGCGCGTACCTCGTCCTGCTGGCCCTCGGCACCCGGCCCGGCCTGTGGCAGGCGGGCGTCGCCGTGAAACCCGTCGCCGACTGGATCACCGCCCACCGGTCGACCACGGCCGCACTGCGGACCCTGGACGTCCGCCTGTTCGGCGGCACCCCCGACGAGGTGCCCGACCGGTACACCCGGAGCTCACCCCTGACCTACGCGCCGAACGTCACCGCGCCGCTCCTGGTGGTCGGTGCGACGCAGGACGCCAAGTGCCCGCCGGACCAGATCCGCACCTATCTGACGGCTCTCGACGAGGCAGGCGTACAGCACGAGGCCATGTGGATCGACACCGGCCACGACGGATACGACGGGTCCGCGCACGTGGCGGTCCTGCGCCGTGCCCTGGGCTTCCTGCACCACCGGCTGCCCGGCACGCACCGGCCCGCGGGCCCCCAGCGTCCCCCGGCACCGACCGGGGGATCCCGGCCCCACTGATGCAGCAGCGGGGCCGGGCCGTGCACAGCATCACCCCATCCGAGGAGGAGACACCGTGCAGAAGGACATCATCCACAACGACCCGCTCGCGGGTGAAGAGGAGAACCGCAGGCCGGGCATCGGCATCACCATCACCATCCCGTTCCGCAACGCCGACGAGGGCGGCGACGAGGAGTGACCCACGGCCCGGCCGGCCCGCCGCACACCGCGGGCCGGCCGGGCTCCTCCCGGACGTCCCCCTCCCCGTGCCACAAGGAGCAGATCCGTGCGCGTTCTTCTGGTCAACATGCCCTGGTCGCCCATCGACCTGCCCTCGCTGGCCCTCGGCATCCTCAAACGCAGTGTCGACGAACGCGTGCCGGGCGCCACCTGCGACGTGCTGCACGCCAACCTCGAGTTCACCGACTGGATCACCGCCCGCACCGAGTTCTCCGCCGAGGACTACGAGTACTACTCACTGTCCTCCTATTTCCTCGGGTGCGGCGACTGGGTGTTCTCCTCGGCTCTGTACGACGATCCCGCCTGGAAGGAGGCCGAGTTCAGCACGGTCATGTCGGGCAAGCTGCGCCGGTCCCGGATGCGGATGACCCGGCACCTTCACGAACAGGTACCCGCGTTCGTCGCCGACATCGCACGCCGTATCGTCGACGCGCGTCCCGACGTGGTCGGCTTCACCTCCACGTTCCAGCAGAACACCGCCGCGCTGGCCGCGGCACGGCAGGTCAAGCAGCTCGCCCCGCACATCGTCACGGTCATGGGCGGCGCCAACTGCGACGCCGAGCAGGGTGCGGCCGTCCACCGCAACTTCCCGTTCGTCGACTACGTGGTGCGCGGCGAGGGCGAACAGGCCCTGCCCCAGCTGCTCACGGCACTGCAGGGCGGCACTCCCGATGCCACCGCCGTCGCGGGGCTCTGCCACCGCGGCCCGGACGGCGCCCACATCGCCAACCCGATGCCCACGGGACCGCTGCCCCCCGCGGCCATCCTGCCCCCGGACTACAGCGGCTACTTCGAGCGCCTCGCGGCGTCCGCGGCACGCCACTGGGTCGAGCCCAAACTCGTGGTGGAAGGGGCCAGGGGCTGCTGGTGGGGCGAGAAGCACCACTGCACGTTCTGCGGACTGAACGGCTCGTTCATGGAGTTCCGCAGCAAGAGCCCCGACACCTTCTACGAGGAGATCATGGACCTGGCGCGGCGGCACCGCGTCCTGGACATGTACGTCGTCGACAACATCCTCGACATGGGCTACCTCAAGACCGTGCTGCCCCGGATCGTCGAAAGCGGCCACGACCTGCGCATGCACATCGAGATCAAGGCCAATATGCGCCGCCCCCAGCTGAAGATCCTCGCCGACGCCGGCCTCATCTACGTGCAGCCCGGCATCGAGAGCCTCAACAGCCGTGTCCTCGACCTGATGGACAAGGGCGTCAGCGGCTGCCAGAACGTCCGCATGCTGCGCGACGCGGCGGAGACCGGGCTGTCGGTCTCCTGGAACTACCTGCACGGCTTCCCCGGCGAGACGGCCGAGGACTACGAGCCCGTCATCCGCCAACTGCCCGCCCTGGAACACCTCAACCCGCCGGTCGACCTGTCCGCCCGCATCGCCATCGAGCGGTTCAGCCCCTACTTCAAACGGCCCGAGCTGGGCTTCACCGGCCTGCGGCCCGAGCAGCACTACCGCTTCACCTACGACCTCCCGGAGGACGAACTCCACGATCTGGCCTACGTCTTCGAAGCGCCCGAACGCGGTATCACCGAGGAGACGGTGACCAGGCTGAACGACGCGCTCGCGACCTGGAAGCGGCGCCACGTCGACTCCCGCCTGACCCATACCGACCTCGGCGACGAGATCGTGCTCGTCAGCCGGCGGCACGCCTTCGACTGGCGGACCCTGCGGCTCACCGACCCGTTCGAGGTCGCCGTCTTCCGGCTCCTGGACCAGCCGCACACCCCCGCGGCCCTGCTGCGCAAGGTGAACGGCACCTCACCGGCGTCGGCCGGGCGCACCCCCGACGACGTGCGGACGCTCCTCGACTCCTGGGTGGAACACGGCCTGCTGTTCACCGACGCCGGGCAGTACGTCCACATCGCCCCGGCCGACGTCAACCAGGACCTGCTGCGCCTGGACTACATGCGCCACGTGCACACCCGCCCGAGCGGCGCGCCCGCACCCGACGACGACGCACGGACCGGGCTGCCGGTCCCGTCCGCCGCCCTGTCCTGACCAGCCGACGGAAGGCCGCACACCATGACGACGCAGACCGTTCCCCACCTGTCCGTGCGCGCCTGGCGGGACCACGACCCGCAGGTGTCCGGCCTGCCGGGGATGTCACTGGGCCGGGTGCCCGTCGCCCCCGACGCCGACGCGGCGGATCGGCTGTGGGCGAGGGGCGTACGCCGTGTCGAACTGGAGGAACCGGTCGATCTGGCCGCTCCGGACGAACCCGCGCACCGCCGGGCCCTGGATCTGCTGTGCCTGGTCCGCGACCTGACCGCGCGGGCCGTCCAGGTCGACTGGGAGCTGCGTCTGTCCCCCGAAGGCCGGGCGGAGCAGTGGAAGCTGCTCTCCCACCTCCACCCACCGCGTTCCGTCACCGGCGTCCCCGACGGCGAGGACGCCCTGTATGCCTGGCGCACCCGCCACTACCTGTGCAAGCTGGTCTGGCGGCAGGGCCCGGGATTCGTGCAGATCCGCGACCGCCGTTGGGGAGACCTGCGCCGGTTCACCGCCGACGAACCCCGCTACCTCGTGGCGATCGCCCGGCTGGACCGGGGCATCCCGCACACCGAGGTGCCCGCCGACATCCTCGCCGAGTTCACCGAGGAGCATCTGGCCCTGCGACTGGGGGAGTTGGCATGGTGGCTCCCGTACCGGGTCACCCGGTGGCTCCAGGAGGCGATGGCGGTCTGACCACCCGGCGCCGCCGGGCACGGCGCATTCGACGTTGCCCGCCGGGTGAGCAGGACATCGTCCCTCCATGTCGGCCCTCCGCGCCCCCGCGGCGCGGCGGTCCGGGCCGCGCCGGAGTTTCATCCCCGGTCGTGCGGCAAGAAGGTTCGGCATGACTGCTGAAAGCGACCACACGAAGAATTCGGGGCCCGCGCGGGCCAAGAAGGAAACCGGTGACCGCGGCGCCGCGACCGGCGGGCAGACCGCCAAGCGGGCCGCGAGCAAGGCGGGATCGGCGACGAAGTCGACGGCCGGACAGGCCGGGACCAAGGCGAGGGCCGCATCCGGTTCCGCCGAGGCCGCGACGCGCGACGCACGGAAGTCCGCCGTGTCGACGGCCCGGTCGGCGGGCGAGACCACCAAGCAGGGTGCTCACGCCGCGCTCACGGGTCTCCAGGCGGGCAGGCGGACGGTCACCGCCCAGGCGGCGAAGGTGACATCGGTCGCCACCACGGCCTGGACCGTCATCAGGCAGCGGAAGGCGATCGCGGCCGGCGCGGCCATGGGCGTCGCGGGACTCGCGGGCGCGGCCTTCGCCGTCGGACGGTCCACGGCCAAACCGCAGACGGGTCCCCTGACCAGGCTGGCACACGGCCGCATATGACACTGCGTGGCCCGGCGGTGCGGCCCGTGGGCGCGAGCGTCCTGCGCCGGCTCCGGCCCCGCCCGGCTGCGCAGTCCCGAACAGCGGCGATCGGCAGGGGCATCGGGAAGGAGACCGGCATGAGCAGGATGAAGAGGAAGGTCCCTGTCGCGTACAAGCCGGTCGGCTGGGTCCTGAGCTGGGCGGGCGGAGCTCTCGCCGCACGCGCGTTCCAGCCGGCCTGGAAGGCGGTCCGCCACGAGGACGACGCACCCGACGCCCTGGACCGCGACCGAGGCTGGGGAGAGATCCTGCTCGCAGCGGCCGTTCAGGGCGCCGTCTTCGCTGTCGTGCGCAGCGCCGTCGACCGCTCCGGGGCCCAGGTCGTGCACCGCGCCACCGGCATCTGGCCGGGCGCGAACGACGGTGGACGCGACTGAGGCCGGGCACGGCCGCGTGCCCGGCAGCCCGCGAGAAGCACACCCGGGACGGGCGCGCGGTGTTTCAGGGAGTCCGCCCCGCCCGCTCGTCACTCACCCCAAGCGACCCCGGACGAGGGGGCGCCGGAGCCGTCCCGCGGCGCCCCCAGCCGGGAGACGGCCGCCTCCCGCGAGGCGACGATGTCGAAGAAGGCCTCCGTGCCGGTGACGACGAACAGCCGCTCGACCGTCGTGCTGAACGGGCCCGCCAGGACGAGCGATCCGTCGGCCGCTCGATGGGTGCGCTGCGCCCTGAGCAGGACGTGCAGGACGCTGGAGTCGGCGAAGTCCACCCCGGACAGATCCACGATGGTCCTGGGCCGTGCGCCCGCCGTCGCCCGGGAGAACGCCTCCTCCAGCAGCGGCGCACTGTCCTCGTCGACGTCTCCCGTCACCTGCACCACGCTGGTTCCGCGGTCGACGACGGTCGTCACGACTCTCGCTTCGCTGACCATGAGCACACCCTCTCAGATGCGTGGTTCCGCCGGGCGGGGAGTGCAGGGAATCGGCCGTGCGACAGGGCCCGACCCGGCACTCCGGGGCGGCCGCGAGCGGCGGGAACGTGCCCGGCCTCCATGTGCGACGCGTACCGCGCTGCGTCAACCGGCCGCCGTCGATGCGTGCATCGGGGATACCGGGAGCATCGGAGGTTCAGGAAGGCCGGTGACGGTCCCGCGGCCGGCTCGCCGCGGACTGCCGCGCCGGGGTACATCGGGTAGGTCGCCCGCAGGCGGGGTTCATCGGTCGGGGCGCGGTGCGAGGGGGAGCAGCACGCGGATGCTCTTTCCGTCCTGCAGAGGCGCGATCTCGACGCGAAGGGCGAGGCGTTGGACGAGCGGCCAGCCGTAGCCGCCGGGCGGGAAGCCGGTGTCGGCGGCCCGGCGCACCGCAGGGGTGGCGGTGCTGCCGTCCCTCACCGTGACGACCAGCCCGTCGTCGGTCACCTGGGCGGTGAAGCCGGTGACGCCGCCCGCGTGCCGTATCGCATTGGTCACCAGTTCGGAGGTGACGAGCAGGGCGTCGGTCAGCGCGAGACTGTGCGGAGCACTCGCGGACGGCCGGCCGAAATGCTCCCTCAGCAGCCCTTCCACCTGGTCCCTGGCGTCGGCGGCGCTCGAGGGAAGGGGCTGCGGCAAAGGCTGTTGGTCCCCGGCCACATCGCCCGACAGCATGTCCACCCCCGTGCCACATCTTCGATCGAGAACAGTCGCCTACCCAGAAACGCGCTGGATTCACTCCCGTCGTTCCGGACGGCCACGGCCTGCTGCTGCCCGGAACACCCCCGTGTGCGCCGCCCGCCGTGACGGGATCATACGGTCTTCGTACGGGGAGTCGGGGGCGCCCGGGGAAGGTTGCGTGGCGAGTGGTCCCGTAGGGTGCGCACGGCGGGAGCGGCACGGCCCGTGTGCACGTCGCGCCACGCGGGAACCCGGTGTCCGGGGCCGGCCACGTCGAACTGCCGCCCGGTCGGCCTCGGAAGCGGGGCCGGCGAGGTGAACGCCCCGGTCGTGGAGGCCGGGGGCGCCGGCCCCGCACGTCCGACCCGACCGGGGCTGCCTGCCCGGTCAGGAGGGACGCGACTGCAATTATTGGTGAGCGGCAAGTATTCTTCTCACGCCCCGAGGCCCGCGCGCGGCCGAGGGGATAGGGGGTCGGCTGTGAGGAGCCCTGTCGGCGGGCAAGGCCCGGAAGCGACGGGACCGGGAACGTCCGGCCCCGCCGTGCCTCCGGCCCGGACGTCGCCGTCCGACCTCCGGACGGACATCGATCCGTACGTGACCATTCTGCTGGTCGAGGACGACGAGGGAGACGCCCTCCTCGTGGAGGAGACGCTCCTGGACAGTGGTCTGACCGCCCGGTTGACCCGGGCCCGGACGCTCGCGGAGGCCCGTACCAGCCTGAGCGGCGAACACGGCGCACCCGCCCAGTGCGTCCTGCTGGACCTCCATCTGCCCGACGGCCAGGGCCTGGACGTCGTCGGACAGGTGCTGGCCGCGGCGCCCGGTGCCGCGGTCGTCGTGCTCACCGGACTCGCCGAGGAGGGCGCAGGACTCTCGGCCGTAGCGGCCGGCGCCCAGGACTACCTGAGCAAGGGCGTCATCGAGCCGACCGTACTGGCACGCTCGATCAGATACGCGGTACAGCGCCGGCAGATCGAGCAGGCCGCGCTGGCCCTGGAGGCGAGCCGGATCCGCGCCCAGGAGAACGCGCGGCTCGAACGAGGCCTGCTGCCCTCCCCGCTGCTGCACAACGGGGCGGTCGAGGTGGTGTCCCGGTACGAGCCCAGCAGGTCCCTGGGGCTGCTCAGCGGCGACTTCTACGACGTCGTCGAGACCCCGGACGGCACGGTCCACGCCGTCATCGGAGACGTCTCCGGACACGGCCCCGACGAAGCCGCGCTGGGCGTCTGCCTGCGCGTCGCCTGGCGGTCGTTCACGCTGGCGGGCGTCACGGGCACCCACGTGTGCGAACTCATGCAGAAGGTCCTGGTCGCCGAACGCACGGGTGCGGAGATCTTCGCCACGGTCACGACCGTGGAACTCCCGCCCGGCCTCGACGGGGCCAAGGTGGTCCGGGCGGGCCACCCTCCGCTGCTCCTGCGCGAAACCGCCGGCGTACGGCTGGTGGAGACCGCCGTCGGACCGGCGCTCGGTCTTCTGCCGGAGGGCCCGTGCCGCTGGCGCGAGGACCGTCTGGACCTGCCGACCGCCGGCTCGCTGGCCCTCTTCACGGACGGGCTCTTCGAGGGGCGCATCAGCGACGACGGGAAGCGGCTGGGAGAGGACGGCCTGCTGGCCCTGGCGGAGCGCAACGCACACCGTACGGCCGAGGACTTCGTCGCCGCACTGATCTCCGAGACGCGCGCCCTGTCCGCCGGCCACGGTGGCCACAGCGACGACGTCGCCCTGCTGCACCTCGAATGGAACCGGCGGCCGTGACGGACCGGCCGGCACGGCGGGGGCGAACGGCCCGGCCGACGCGCCAGGCCCGGCGGGCTCTGTCGCAGCCCGGCGCTCACCGGAGCGGGTCCCGCGGGCGTTCGCCCGTGTCCGCTGCCGTCCCGCAGCCCCTAGGGTGCTGAACAGACGCCCTGTCCGCATCCGGGCCCGACCCGGACGCGGACCACAGCACCGCGCCCACCCGCAGGAGAAACCGCATGAACGTCGGCCCCCAGCCCATCGAGGTCCTGCTCGTCGAGGACGACCCCGGCGACGAGCTGATGACGCGTGAGGCATTCGAGGAGAACAAGATCGGCAACAGCCTCCACGTGGTCCGTGACGGGCAGGAGGCGATCGACTTCCTCTACCGGCAGGGCAGGCACACGCAGGCGCCGCGCCCCGACCTGATCCTCCTCGACCTCAATCTGCCCAAGTACGACGGCCGGCAGGTGCTCGAACGCATCAAGGCCGACGAGGACCTCACACACATCCCCGTCGTCGTGCTGACCACCTCCGCGGCCGAGGAGGACATCCTGCGCAGCTACCAACTGCACGCCAGCGCCTATGTGACCAAGCCGGTGGACCTGGAGCAGTTCATCACCGCGATCCGCAAGATCGACGACTTCTTCGTCACCGTGGTGCGACTGCCGCGCTCCTGAGCTGTTCGCTCCTGAACCTGTCCGCTCCCCGACGGGTCAGCTTCCGGACGGCCCTGCTCCCCGGGCGCCGTGGTCCCGAGGACGCCCCCGTTCCTGAAGTGCCGTGTCTCCGGGCGCGTATGCGTCGCGCACTCCCGGGTAACCGGATTCCGGGAGGTTCCCCGCCGCGTCAGCGGGTCGTGGCGGCCGAAGGCAGCGGTACCGGCGCGTGGTTGTGAAGGAGTGAACCGGCATGATCGGACGAGTTGTCGAATCGTTCCCTGCGGGCGGGCCGCACGGCTCCTGGCCCGCCGAGGAACTGGCCGCCCGTACCTGTGAGCAGGGAATTGCGGTCACCGTGGTCATGGACCTGGAGCTCGATGCGTTTCTCGTCGTCGAATCACCGGACGGTGCGGACCGGGACTGACGGGACCGAGGGGCACGGCCCCGGCGCACCCGCTGGGGCGAACCCCTTGCGGGGCCGGCGGGACCGGCGGACCGGCCGCGGGCCGGTCCGCCGATGCGTTCAGCCGTCGGTCTCGAGCAGCCCTTCGCGAAGCCGCCTGATGATGCGGGTGAGCAGCCGGGAGACATGCATCTGGGAGAGACCGAGGTGCTCACCGATCTGTGCCTGTGTGAGCTCGTCGACGAAGCGCAGATGCAGGATCAGGCGATCACGGTCCTCCAGCAGTGCGATCAGCGGAGCGAGCGAGTGGAAGTCCTCGACGAGTTCGAGGGCCTGCTCCTCCTGGCCTATGAACTCGGCGAGTGCGGATTCACCGTCCTCGGCCGTCTCGCCGGTCAGTGTGGCGTCCAGCGAGGCGGAGTTGTAGGCGTTCGCGGCCTTGCGGGCCTCGATGACCTCCGCCTCCGACAGGGACATCAACTCCGACAGCTCCCGCACCGTGGGGGTGCGCCCCAGGCGGCTGCGCAGCTCGTCCGTGGCCTTGGCCAGCTCGACGCGTGCCTCCTGGAGCCGGCGCGGAACGTGGACGGCCCAACTGGTGTCGCGGAAGAAGCGCTTGATCTCGCCGACGATGTAGGGGACCGCGAAGGTGGCGAACTCCACCTCGCGTGTGAGGTCGAAGCGGTCGATGGCCTTGATGAGGCCGATCGTGGCGACCTGCACGATGTCCTCCATCTCGTCCGCGCCCCGGCTGCGGAAGCGGCCGGCGGCATAGGTGACGAGCGAGAGGTTCATCTCGATGAGGGTGTTGCGCACGTACTGATGCTCGTGCGTGCCCTCTTCCAGCTCGGCGAGGCGGGCGAAGAACCCGCGGGAGAGACCACGGGCGTCCCGGGGAGCCACATGCGTCGGGTCGACGACGGGCGCGAGCCCTGCCGTACCCACCACTGCCTCCGCTCCGTGTGCGGTAGTTCTGTCCGCCGTCACCGCTGCCATGGTTGCAACCCCCAGCCTGCCCTGGAGTTTCCCGGGCGGGAGCCGTCTACCCCGGATCGTCAAGAGCACTCCTCGGACCGGGAATCCGTCCGCCGGGTTGTTCCCGAGAGGCCGCCGTCGGTGTCACGACGGCCCAGGGCGGCAGGGCGGCAGGGCGGTTCAGGTCCCGGAGACCGCGAGGTCCACGCCGGTGTCCTCGGATTCCGGGACCGCGGCGGGCAGGGTGAAGGTGATGCTCGCACCGGGGCGGTGGCCGGGGTCGATGGCGATGGTGCCGCCGTGGAACTCGACGATCTTCTTGCAGATCGCCAGACCGATGCCGCTGCCGGGATACGCCTCCTTGGTGTGCAACCGCTGGAAGATGACGAAGACCTTCTCGGCGAACTCCGGGTCGATTCCGATGCCGTTGTCCTTGACCGCGAAGCGCCACACCTCGCCGTCGCGCACCGCCTCGATACGGATCCGCGGCGCACGCTCGGAGCTGTGGAACTTGACCGCGTTGGAGATCAGGTTCTGCCAGAGCATGCCGAGCTGTGAGCTGTCCCCGACGACCGAGGGCAGGGGATCCCGGTCGACCTCGGCTCCGGTCTCCTCGATCGCGACGCTGAGCGCGTCCAGTGTGCCGTCGACCAGGCGGTTCAGATCGACGGGATGACGCTCGTTGTGCACCCTGCCCACCCGGGAGAAGGCCAGCAGGTCGTTGATGAGGATCTGCATGCGGTTCGCCCCGTCCACGGCGAAGGCGATGTACTGGTCGGCACGTTCGTCGAGCTGGTCGCCGTACCGGCGCTGGAGCAGCTGGGTGAAGCTGGAGATCTTGCGCAGCGGTTCCTGCAGATCGTGGGAGGCCACGTAGGCGAACTGTTCCAGTTCGGCGTTGGAACGGCGCAGGTCCGCCGCCTGTTCGTCCAGCAGGCTCCTGGCGCGCTCGCTGAAGGCGAGCTCGTCCACCAGGCGGCGCCGCATGGAGTCCATGTCGGCGCCGAGCCGGTGGAGGTCCGCGGGTCCGCTGGGGGTGATGCCATGGTCGAAGTTGCCGCGTGTGACCTCGCGCGCGTCGGCGCCCAGGCGCTCCAACGGGTCGGTGATGCCACGGCGCAGTCCCTCGAACACCAGGGCTGCGAGCAGCACGATCACCAGGGCCGCGGCGCCGAACACCCAGTCGCGCAGAGCCAGGGAATGCTTCACGTTCTCTCCGGCCGCGAGGCGTTGGGCACGGAGATGGTCCTGCTGGGTGGTCATCGCCGCGCGCAGCCGGTCGAACGCCGTCTTGCCCTCACCGGCACGGTCGGCGGCCAGTTGTACGGGGGAGCCGCTCGGAGCGGCGGCGACCGGGCGGGCGAACCGGCGCTGCCAGGCTTCCGCCCGGCTCAGCACGGCCTGGAGATCGGCGCGGCCCCGGGTATCGTCCACGAGCAGCTCGCGGAGGCGGGCGACGGCGGTCTTCTCGTCGACCAGGCCCTGCTCGTAGGGCCGCAGGAACTGCCTCTCACCGGTCAGGCCGTAGCCGCGGATCCCGGTCTCCTGGCTCACCAGCGCCGTCTCCAGACGCACCGCGTTGATCAGCGAGGGGGACTTCACGTCCACCAACTCGTCGGTGATCGACGTGGTGCGGCTCAGAGCCCAGAATCCGAGGCCGCCCAGTGCCGTCAGCACCGCCAGCGCCAGGCTCACGCCCACACGCAGCCAGCGCCGGGTCGTCCAGCTCGGCAGCCGCCGGTGGTGCGGCAGGCTCTCGACGGTCGTCATACTGTGCGTTCCCTCGAGTGTCGGCGGAGCCGCCCTGAAGTGCACGCGGCAAACCCACTCTAGCCATCCCCAGGTCAACGCTTGTTGTCGGCGGGAACCCGGAACCCTAGACTGAAACTCATGCCCGGCGTCCACTTCCCGTTCCCCATGGATCAGGACGAGACCGCCGTGCTCGCCGCCGAAGCGTTCGACGACCTGGCTCGCCGTCCGGCCCGCCGGGCCTTGCACCCCTCGCCGGTCGAGGGCGGGGCCGGTGACCGCACGAGAACAGGCCCCGGCCCGCTCTCCCAGGCACGATCACCAGGACAGGGGCCCCTCGCCCAGGGCCTGGAGTGATCACCCAGCAACCGCCGGCTCATCGCACCCCCCGGAGCATCCGTTGACGATCGCCCCCGCTCGCCCCCATGACGTCCTGCTGGTGGAGGACGACGCAGCCGACGCGATGCTCATCCAGGAGGCTCTGATCACGCGCGGCAGCCGCAAGCTCACCCAGGTCGAGGACGGCATCGCGGCCCTCGAGTACCTGCGCGCCCCCGGAGCCGCGCGCCCGGACCTGATCGTCCTCGACCTGAACATGCCCCGCATGAACGGCCGGGAGCTCCTTGCGGTCCTGAAGTCCGACGAACGCCTGCGGTCCATCCCCGTCGTCGTGCTCACCACGTCCGCCGCACCCGATGACGTCCTGGACGCCTACCGCCGCCACGCCAGCGCGTACGTCACCAAGCCCGTCAATCTCGACGACTTCGAACGCGCGGTGCAGAGCATCGACGCCTTCTACTTCGACACGACCACGCGGCTGCCGCGCCCCTAGGGTCTGTCGTCACTTTCCCGTCGTCGCCCGAAGGACGGCCCCGCGGCGTCCGTCACCGGCGTCACGCCTCGGGCGGCACGATGTCGAACTCCCTCTTCAGATGCCCCGTGTCCAGCCGCAGCCGCCAGACGTTCCGTCGGTGCGCGGCCGCCAGTGCCGCCTCCAGCGGTGACGGCGGAACCATCAGCACGGGGCAGCCGGCGTGCGCGAGGCAGTAGCGGCCGACCGACGGCCGGAGCGTGCGGTGCAGGCGGCCGCGGCGGCCCGCGCCGACGACGAGGACGTCGCTCTCGCGATCGGCGACGCCCACCAGCGACGGTCCGGTGGCGCCCCGCACGACGAGGGCGTGCACGGGCACTCCCGGGCTGCCGCCGTCGAACACGGCATGAAGCGCCGTGACCAGCCGCTCCTGTGCCAGGCGCACCCACTGCTCGACCATGAAGCAGGCGGCGGGAGACCGGCGTGCGGCCGGATCGCCGCCGGGCGGCTCCCACGCCAGTACCGGCCACAGCCCGGTGTCCCGGCGCCGAGCCTCTTCGGCGGCCATCCGTAACGCCGTGAGACTTCCCAACGAGCCGCTCACTCCGACCACGACGCGGGCAGCCGAGGACGCACCGGACCCGGACATCACTTCACCGCTCTCCACGACCGACAGAGGGTTCCGCCGATGCTCATCGGCGGAACCCTGTCCATTCCACTGCCGGCCCGGGCTTTCGACCAGCCCGCGCGTCACTTCTTGGCGCCGTTCTGACGCCGCTTGCATGCCACCCGCCCAGCTGCGTCAAGGGCGTGTCAGTGCCGGCCGGAAACCCGCCAGGGTCCCGTCAGGGAGACATCCGGGGGGCCGGAAGAGGACCTACGGTCAAGGGCGTGCCCCGGGCCGTCTCCCCGCGTCCGGGGCCTTCAGCTCGTCACCACGGTGATCGGGCCCTCTCGATCCCCCATGCGGTGCGGTCGAGGCCGTGGCCGCGGTGGCGCTGCCCGCGCGGCGAGGGCAGCTGGAGCCGACGGCTCGCTGACGGCTTGGAACGCGGACCCGGCGCCGACGCCCGCCCATGGCCCGGGCGGCCGCCGGCGGGCGACGGACCGGTCAGCCCGCCGCCAGTTCCTCCGCGATGGCGGCGGCGAACGCGTCCACGTCCTCCTCGGTCGTGTCGTACGACGTCATCCACCGCACCTCGCCGGCCTGCTCGTCCCACACGTAGAAGCGGAAGCGCTTGCGCAGGCGCTCCGTCACCGGGGCCGGGAGTACCGCGAAGATCTGGTTGGCCTGCACCGGACGCGGGATCGACATACCGGGCAGGTCGCGTACCGCCGTGTACAGGCGCTGGGTCATGGCGTTGGCGTGGGCGGCGGAGCGCAGCCAGAGGTCGCCGCCGAACAGCGCCTCGAACTGGACCGACAGGAAACGCATCTTCGAGATCAGTTGCATGCTCGACTTGCGGATGTGCGCCATGCCCCGCACCGACTCCGGGTTGAGGACGACGACCGCCTCCCCGAACAGCATGCCGTTCTTGGTGCCGCCGAGGGACAGCACATCGACGCCCGCCTCGGTGGTCAGGGCCGCGAGCGGTACGCCGAGGGTGGCGGCCGCGTTGGCCAGCCGGGCCCCGTCGAGGTGCACCAGCAGACCGAGCCCGTGGGCGTGGTCGCACAGGGCGCGGATCTCCTCGGGGGTGTAGCAGGTGCCCACCTCGGTGGACTGGGTGATCGACAGCACCCGGGGGCGGGCCCGGTGCTGGTCCTCGAAGCCCCAGGCCTGCCGCTCGACCAGCTCGGGGGTGAGCTTGCCGTCCCAGGTCGGCACGGTGAGCAGCTTGAGCCCGCCGACCTTCTCCGGTGCGCCGCACTCGTCCACGTTGATGTGCGCCGACTCCGCGCAGACCACGGCGTCCCAGCGGCTCGTCATGGCCTGCAGGGCGACGACGTTCGCGCCGGTGCCGTTGACGACGGGGTAGGTCCGGGCGGTGGGGCCGAAGTGGTCCTGGAACACCTTCTGGAGGCGCTCGGTGTAGACGTCGTCGCCGTAGCTGGTCTGGTGGCCGCCGTTGGCCTCGGCGATGGCCTGGAGTATCTCGGGGTGAACGCCGGCGTAGTTGTCGCTGGCGAAGCCGCGGGCCTCGGGGTCGTGCCGTCGTGTCACGGTCATGATGCTGGTTCGTTCCCAACGTGTGGTGCGGTGGACCGGTGGACAGTACCGGCCCGGAGAGTGGGCGGAGGGTCAGGGTGTGGTCACCGGGACGCGGCGGTCGCCGGAGCGCCCGCTCGCGCGGACGAGCGGCGGGGCCAGCAGCCCCAGAGCGGCGAACAGGGCGGCAAGGACCAGCCAGCCGGTGCCGTGCGCGCCGGCCACCAGCGAGGTCATCAGCCAGGGGCCGGCGAACTGCTGCAAGCCCCGCCCGAGGGAGAACACCGCCTGGTACTCGCCCTGGCGGCCGGCTGGGGCCAGTCCGAAGGCCAGGCCCCAGCCGCCGGCGGCCTGGTACAACTCGCCCAGGATAAGGACCCCCGCGCCGCCCAGCAGCACGGCCGAGTCGAGCAGGGCCCCGCGGCCGGAGCCCAGCGGGAACACCAGACAGGCGAGGGCGAGGCAGAGTCCGGCCCGGCGCAGCATCCGGGCGGCCGCGGTGGGTGTTTCGGCGCCCCGGCTGACGGCGACCTGGAAGAGCAGGACGAGGATGGTGTCCAGGATGAGGATGCCGGACACCATGGGCGTGGGCGCGTCGGTGGTGGTGACGATCCACAGCGGAAGGCCGACGGTGAGCAGTGGGTGGTACAGCTCCAGCGCACCGCACACGAGGGCGACGGCGACATAACGGTAGTCCCGCAGGGCCGAGTTGCGGGACATACGCGGGGGCTCGTTGGCGGGCCGGGCGGGGTCGTCTGCGGGCTCCGAGCGGCGCGCCGTCCGGGCGGCACGCATCGGCCACAGGACGGCGACCGAGACCAGTTGGAGCGCCGCGTTGGCGAGCACCGTGCCGTGCAGCGCGGCCGAGGTGCCCACCGAGAGCGCGATCCCGGCCAGCGCGGCGCCGCCGAGGAACCCCAGGTTGAACAGGCTGCGCATCTGCGCGCTGACCCGCACCCGTTCGTCCCCGCCCATCAGGACGTCCGTCAGCGAGGCCTGCAGGCCACCCGCCGATGTCTCCAGCACGGCGACGACCGAGGCCAGGGCGAGGAACTCGCCGAAGCCGTCGACCAGGCAGTAGGCGACGAAGCAGACCGAGGCCAGCAGGAAGTTCGCGATCAGCACCGGGCGTGGGCCGAGACGGTCGGCGAGTCGGCCGATCGGAACGGCGCACAGCAGGCCGCACAGCCCGGCGACGGACAGGGCGAGACCGACGCGCTGGGCGGGAATGCCGATGGTGCGGGTGAAGAACACCGCGCTGGCGGTGACGAACACCCCGAGGCCGAGCGACTGGATGAGGGTGAGCAGCCCGAGCCGGCGGGCGGCCCCCGGGGCCGGTACCGTCTGCCGGATCCACTCGCGCAGAACCCCCGAGGCGTGCGGGTCAGTCATCGTGCCGCCCGGGCGCGGCCGCCGGGTGGCCCTGAGGCTCCGTCCGTACCCGGTACTCCGCGAGCACCCTGTGCACGGCCCGGTGAACCGACGCGGCGTCCGCGCCGCGGAAGCGGAAGACGCCGGTTCCCTCGTCGTAGCTGCCGGGGGAGGTGAACACCTTGCCGAGCGGCGGGAGTTCGTGGTGATACAGCTCGGCGACGTCGGCGGGAGGGTCGGTACGTTCGCTGATCCGGGCGGGAATCCGGCCGGGGGCCGGGTAGATCAGCCAGCCGCCGGCCACGGGCTCGTGGTCGCCGTGCCACAGCGGGGGCAGGCCGATGGCGGCGCGGAAGGCCTCGGCGAACAGGTCGATGCCGTACAGATCGGCGTGCAGGAACGGCACTTGGGCTCCGCCGGGACGCAACCCGACCTCCAGGAAGACCAGTTCGCCGTCGGCGCGCCGGATGAGCTCCAGGTGGAAGGCTCCGTCGGCCAGACCGAGGGCACGCAGACAGTCGTCCGCGAAGGCGGTGACCCGGTCGCGTTCCGGGCCGTCGTCCAGCAGGACCGAGCCGAGCGGCAGCCCGCGGGTGTAGTCCAGGCAGGTGTTCACGTACCGGGAGGCGGTGGCGAAGTGGCGGGCGCCCGAGCGAAAGACACCGTCCACGTGCAGGATGTCACCGTCGACGTACTCCTCGCACTGGTAGGCGGCCGGGTCCAGTCCGTCGAGCGCGGCCGCCAGTTCCGCTCGCGTGCGGACCACCTGGACGCCCTGCGAAGCGGCCGCCGAGCGGGGCTTGAGCACCAGCGGGAACACCTCGCCGAGGTCGGCGAGAAGCGTGGCGGCGTCGGGGGCGTCGTCCAGGTGGCGGAAGCGGGGCACCCGTACGCCCGCCTCGGCGACGGCCTGCTTCATGGCGGGCTTGTCCTTGAACCGGCGTACCAGGTCGAGGCCGTAGCCGCCGGTGACACCGAGGCCGGCGGTCAGCCGGGCCGCGGTGAGGATGTCGTACTCGGACTGCCCGAAGACCGCCGCGGGCCGCCCGTGCCGGTCCGCGACGGCCCGGACGAGGGGCAGCAGGTCGTCGTGGGCGAGGCTGTCCAGGACGTGGAGCTCGGTGGCGCCGTTCCGGTCGAGCGCGGGCAGCCCGCCGGGCGTGGTCAGGTAGACCATCCGGGCGGGCGCGCCGTCGAGGAAGCGGTGGTACTCGCCGAACTCGTCGCCGGAGCGGTTGAGGACGACGTACAGGGGGGCGTCGGTCACGTGCGGTTCTCCGGGCGCAGGGTGGCGGGCAGGCAGGCGGTGAGGTCCGCGCCCGCCGGCCGGGACAGCGTCGGGGTTTCGGCGCCGGGCAGGGGCCGGGTGGCGGCGTGGAAGGCGCGGGCGCGCGGCTCGCCGGTTCCGCCCAGCAGGTGCCAGATCCGCTCGGCCAGGCCGGGCATGACGGGGAAGCCCAGGAGGGCGAGGCCCTTCAGCCACCAGTAGGCGCCGGCCTCGGCGGCGGCGGTGTCGGCGGCCCAGGCGTCGAAGGCGTCGACCGCACGACGGGTGGAGATCCGGGTGCCGTCGAGGGCGGCGGACTGCTCCGTCAGGAGAGCGTCCAGACGGGCCGTCAGGGCGGGGGACGGCGCGGCGGGAGCGGCGGACGGCAGGGTCCGGCAGGCGTCCGCGATCCGCTTGCCGAGGTCGTCGGCGAGCGTGGTGCGGGCGGTGGCCAGGAAGTCCGTCGGCTCGAAACTGGCCGGACCGGCTTCCAGGTCCGCCCGGGCCAGGTGGTAGCGGACGGCGTCCACGTCCAGGGCCGGCGCGGCGGCCACATCGGCGGCCCAGATCGCGTGCCGGGCGCTGGTGGAGAACTTGCGGCCGGCGAGCTGGTAGAAGTGGTTGATCAGGCAGCGGTCGTACGGCTTCATGCCTCCGTGCAGGAGGCTGGTGCCGACGATGCCGACCAGCGTGGGGATGACGTTGTCGATGCCCAGGGTGGTGATGGTGGTGACGCCCGAGTCCGGGTCGAACGCGTTGACGCCGGTGCCGGACAGCTGCCCGTGCACGGCGCCGGCCAGCCGGGCGAACATCAGGATGCCGGCGTACGGGAACAGGGCGTGCGGCACGCCGGGTTGGGGCGCGGGCAGGGCCAGGCCCCACTCCTGGGGGGCGGTGAGCCGGATGGTGAGGCCGTCCCGGTCCAGGAAGCGGGCCACGGTGTCGCGGTAGCGGCGGGCGATGCCCCGCTCGGCCAGGACGTCGTCCAGGACGTCGGCGGCGGGCACCGTGAGAAAACGGCTGGTGATCTCCCGCCAGGTCAGCGGGCCCTCGTCGAGCAGCGGACGCGGGTCGAGGACGGCTTCGGGGAGGAAGTGCGCGCTGCACTCCTCGCAGAAGTAACTGGCCACGCCGGCCCCGCACTCGGGGCAGCGGCCCTGGAGCCAGCCGCCCACGACCCAGCGGCCGGAGTCGGCGCAGTAGGGGACGCGTTCGGTGCGGGTGAGCACGGCGCCGCCCTCGTCCAGGCGCCCGATGCAGGCGGTGACCTCGGCCTCGAACTGCTCCTTCCACGGCTCCTGGTCGGGGGTGATGAACGCGTCTACGCCGATGTCCATCGCCGCGAGGTCGTCCTGGACGCGCCGCCCGTAGTGGGCAGCGACCTCGGCCGGCGTGGAGTCCTCCGCATGGGCGCGCAGGGTGACGTACGACTCGTACACGTCGCTGCCGGTGATCACCAGCGGCAGATCGCCACGGACCCGCAGATGGCGGGCGATCATGTCCGACCACAGGAACGGGCCGCCGATGTGGCCGAGGTGGAGCGGGCCGTTGGGGGTGGCCTCGGGCGGGACGAGCAGGTAGTGCCGGGGGGTGTGGGTCCCGGTCGTCAGCAGGGTGCTCATGGGGCAGTGGTTCTCCCGTACAGCAGGGTGAGGGCGTGCTCGGCCAGGGCAGGGGCGAGCCGGTAGCCGGAGCCCGAGCCGCCGATGACCATGACCACGTCGGGGTCGCCGGCGGTGTCCAAGATGGGCAGGTGGCCGGGCGTGAAGCAGTCACTGAAGACGCGGCCCCCGGTCAGGTGGGGCACGAATCCCGGCACGTGACGTTCGAGGAGGGCCAGGGCGAGGGCGCGGTCGTGCGGGCCGATGGCCAGCGGGCCGTCCGGGCCCCGGTCCCAGTCGGGCGAGGTGATGCTGAGAATCCAGCGGCGGCCCGGTTCGTCCGGCAGCAGGAAGGCGTCGTCGTCCTCGAACACCAGGGCGGGGGCCCCGGGCGGGGGCGGGGTGAGGACGTGGAACGCCACCACCTTCTTCACCCGGGCGCCGCGGGCCCGGGCCGCGTCGGCGACGGGTCCGTCCAGCGCCCAGGGGCCGGGGGCGACGACGGCCCGGAGCGCGGTGAGGACGGAGCCGTCGGCAGCGGTGAGTTCCAGCCGGCGGCCGTCGCGGCGGATCCCGGTGACCCGGAAGCCCTCGGCGAGGGTGCTGCCGGGCAGGCCGAGTACGTGGTCGAGGAGCAGGTCGGCGAGGGCCCGGGGGCCGCCGACCGCCATGGGGGCGGTGGACAGCAGGACCTGGTCGCCGCCGACCCGCAGGCCGGGGAAGACCTGGCTCAGCGCCCGGCGGTGGCCCTCGTCCATGGGCGTGGTGCGGCTGCCGTCGGCGAGGGTGGCGTCGAGTGCGGCCGCGCCGGTGCGGGCGACGACCCAGTGCACCGGCAGGTCCCGGCGCGGCAGCCCGGGCATTTCCCCGGCCAGCTTGTCGAACAACTCGGTGCTGCGCAGGGCCAGTTCGCGCTGTGCGGCATCGCGCCCGGTCAGCGTGTCGAAGCCGGCCGACAGGGCGGTGGCGCCGTGCTCGCGGGAGGCGTGGGACACGAGCAGGATCCGCAGACCGGGTTCGCGAAGGCAGGCGTAGTAGGCGGTGAGGGCGCCGATGACGCCGGTGCCGACGACGGCGAGGTCGTAGGTGTCGGCCGAAGAGGGGTCACGCATCGGGCGCGTCCCACCACAGCGAGAGGACGTGGAGGTCCTCACCCTGGTCGGCGAAGGCCTCGTGCACGGCGTGCGAGGGGAAGCCGACGACCGACCCGGCGCGCAGCCCGGTGTGCGTTCCGTCGACGACCAGGGTGCCGGTGCCCGCCTGCACGACCCAGATCTCCTGGACCGCGTGGACGTCGGGCGAACTGGTGCCGCCGGCGGGCACGGTGAACCTGGCCATCCTGAACGGTGCTTGAGGCACGACGGAGTTGGTCAGGTCCGCATCGGCGACCGTGACACCGTCCTCCTCGACCTCGGCCGGGAGAAAGGGGATGTGCGCGGTGGGATCCGCGGTCATACCGGGTACCTCGTTTCGCCCAGGATGCTGTTGAGAATGACCGCGCTGCGCCAGGCGAGCAGGCTCAGGTTGGGGTCGGCGACGCCCCAGGCATGCCGGGCGCCGTTCTGGAGGTAGATGCGATGCCCCTCGGGGCCGTCCCAGCGGACGGAGAAGTCCGCCTGGACGTCCAGGAGCTGGCCGGACCGGTGCAGCCGGGGCAGCAGCGGGGCCATGAAGTCGGGGATCCGGTAGCCGTATCCGGTGCACAGCACCACGACGTCCGCGCCGATCACGGTCGGTATGTCACCGCCGCGTCCGTCCAGGGTCAGTTTCCAGTCGCCGTCCGCGCCGTCGAGCGCGGTGACGTCGGTGTCCGGCACGAAGCGGAGCCGGCCGGGGGTGCCGTCGAGGAAGTCCGCCCGGTAGCTCAGCTGGTGGATGTCACGAAGGATGGGCAGATCGACGCCGTCGCTGGTGAGCGTCTGCTGTTCCAGCAGCCGGGCCTTCTCGTCGCCGGGCAGGGCGTGGAAGTGGCGTACGTAGTCGGGGGTGTAGAGGTCGTTGGCGAACGGTGAGTCGTCCATCGGCTGGAACGACGGACGCCGGCTGATCCAGGTGATCGTGGCGGGCGAGGCCGGGGCGGCGGCGAGGTGGCGCACCACCTCGGCGCCGCTCTGGCCGCCGCCGACCACCGCGACCCGCAGGCCGGTGACGTCGGGCAGCCGCGGCAGGAACTCGCCGGAGTGGAAGACCGTCCTGCCGAGGTGTTCCCGGAACCGCTCGGGGACGTTCGGGGTCGGGCCGGTTCCGAGCACGAGATGCCGGGCGGCCGACTCGCCGTCGGCCGTGCGCACCCGGAAGGCGCCTGAGCGGAAGTCCACCTCGCGCACCTCGGCGCCGAAGACGACGGCGGGCAGTCGTCCGGCGACCCACTGGAGGTACTGGTTGAACTCGGCGCGCAGGACGGCGGGGAACTGGGCGGCGAGGAACCGGTAGAGGCGGCCGTGCGCGGCCAGGAAGGACAGGAAGGAGAAGGGGCTGGTCGGATCGACGAGAGTGACCAGGTCCTTCAACGGGGAGACCTGGAGGGTGGCCTCGGGCAGCAGCAGGCCGGGATGCCAGGAGAAACTCTCCCGGCGCTCCAGGTGCAGGGCGTGCAGGCCGTCGACCGGATGGGCCAGGGCGGCCAGGCTCATGTTGGCCGGACCGACGCCCACCGCGACGTAGTCGAGTATGTGTGTGTCTGTGTGATCGTTCATGTTCCTTGCCGTGGGTCAGTTCGGCGTGACGGTGTCGCCGAGCTGCCGCCAGCGGGACAGTGCCTGGGCCGGGGAGTCAGCGGTGAACAGGGCGTGGCCGAGCCGGGAACGGCAGTCCCGGGCAGCCGGAATCTCGTCGCCCGGCGCGAAGTAGAGCGCGGACTCGGTGACTTCGGGCAGCGCGGTGACCTGCTGCCAACCGGTCAGCCCCCGGAAGGCGGCGAGGTTCTCGGCGGCGAAGAACCGGATGCCCGCGGCGGCGGCTTCGGTCTCGGCGAACGCGTCCATGCCGGCGGGGTCCACGCCGAGCGCGTCGGCCAGCGCCACCTTGGGCAGGCTCACTCCGGTCACCAGACGGACCAGCTCCACGATGCGGTCGCCGGGCAGCCGGGCGCCGATCTCGATGAGGACGGGCCCGTCGGCGGCCAGCCGCAGTTCGCAGTGGAAGGGACCCGAGGTGAGGTTCACGGCGGCCACCACGTCGGCCACGTAGGACTCGACCGTCTTCAGGGTGGTGTCATCGACGTCGGCCGGGGTGAGGTGGCCCATCTCGACGAAGTCGGGCTCGGGGCCGAGCAGGGTGCGGGTGAGGGCCACCACGGTGGTGACGCCGTCCCGCACATATCCGTCGGCGCTGAACTCGGGGCCCTCGACGTACTCCTCGACCAGGACCCGGTGTTCGTGGAGCTTGCCCATGTCGGGCACCGGGTCGGTGACCAATCGCCGGAATGCGGCGAAGAGTTCGGCCGGCGTGTCGGCACGGCTCACATGGATGCTGCCGGAGCAGGCGACAGGCTTCAGCACACAAGGGAAGCCGACCCGTTCGGCTGCGGCGCGGAGTTCGTCCTCGGTGGTCGCCTCGGCGAAGCGGGGGGTGCGCAGTCCGGCGGTGGCCACGGCGGCCCGCATGACGCTCTTGTCGCGGACGCGCTCGACGGTGTCCACCGGCAGACCGCGCAGACCGAGGGCGTGGGCGACGCGCGCGGCGACCGCGACGTAGATGTCGGAACCGGCCAGCACGGCGTCGAACGGCTCCCGCTCGTGCGCCTTCCGTGCGGCCGCCTCCAGCGCCGCCTGGTCGTTGGTCTCCACGGTCAGCACCTGCTCGGCGGCGGTGCGCACGGCGTCGGAGAGGGCGCGGTCACCCGCGTCCGCGCTGGCCACGACGACACGCAGCCCCGACTCGGCGGCGACACCGATCAGGGTGGTGCCGCCCGAGGAGGCCGGTTCGACCACGAGAACGCGAGGGGTGTGCGGCAGGGAGGCTGAGGACACGACGGCATCTCCGGGTCACGGATGAAGGGGCAGGACTGGTGCGGGGGTGCACCGTTTGTATCCGTGATCTTGTAAACCCGTCAATGCCTGACCGTAGAAATGATGGTGATCACACTTATCGGGCGGTTATTTGCTGGCCGTTGGGGCGGGCGGAGGGAGATCTTCCGCCGTTGGCCCGTACCTCCGTCATCATCTTCTCGGGCGTTGCGCGGGCGCGGCCCCGGCGGGAGCACGGCGCTTGTCGTCGGGTCTCGCGTGACCCGGGTCGTAAGTGGGGGCGGAGTGGGCCGTGTTCGCGGCGGACGATCTCCCGCCGTCGCGCACGAACGCGACCCGGGCTTGGTCCGGGAATGGTCCGGGACGGTTGGCCAGAGGTGGCATATGGACGGGGGAACGGGGAGTGGGACCGAACGTCGACTCGCGGCCGAGACGGACTCGAGGAGGGCGCCCGACCAGGCAACTGACCTGGTAGGGCGCCCTTTTCCTGTGTCTAGAAGAACCCGAGCTTCTTCGGGGAGTACGACACCAGGAGGTTCTTGGTCTGCTGGTAGTGTTCCAGCATCATCTTGTGGGTCTCGCGGCCGATTCCTGACTGCTTGTAACCGCCGAACGCCGCATGGGCGGGGTACGCGTGGTAGCAGTTCGTCCAGACGCGTCCCGCCTGGATCGCGCGTCCCGCGCGGTACGCCGTGTTGATGTCCCGGGTCCACACCCCGGCGCCCAGGCCGTACAGCGTGTCATTGGCGATCTTGATGGCGTCGTCGAAGTCGTTGAACGAGGTCACCGACACGACCGGGCCGAAGATCTCCTCCTGGAAGATCCGCATCCGGTTGTCGCCCTCGAAGATCGTGGGCTGGACGTAGTAGCCGCCGGCGAGCTCCCCGTCGTACTCGATGCGCTGACCGCCCGTCAGGACCTTCGCGCCCTCCTGCTGGCCGATGTCCAGATAGGAGAGGATCTTCTCCAACTGGTCGTTGGATGCCTGGGCGCCGATCATCGTGTCGGTGTCGAGCGGGTGCCCCGGCTTGATCTGTTCGGTGCGTGCGATCGCCGCGTCGAGGAACTCGCCGTAGTTTCCCCGCTGGATCAGCGCACGCGACGGACACGTGCACACCTCGCCCTGGTTGAGCGCGAACATCGTGAAGCCTTCCAGGGCCTTGCCCCGGAACTCGTCGTCCTTCGCCCAGACGTCGTCGAAGAAGATGTTCGGACTCTTGCCACCCAGCTCCAGCGTCACCGGCTTGATGTTCTCGGAGGCGTACTGCATGATCAGCCGCCCCGTCGTGGTCTCCCCGGTGAAGGCGATCTTCGCGACGCGGGGGCTCGACGCCAGCGGCTTGCCCGCCTCCGCACCGAAGCCGTTGACGATGTTGACCACGCCCGGCGGCAGCAGATCCGCGATCAGGCTCATCCAGTAGTGGACGGAGGCCGGCGTCTGCTCGGCGGGCTTGAGCACGACGGCATTTCCCGCGGCCAGGGCCGGCGCCAGCTTCCATGTCGCCATCAGAATCGGGAAGTTCCACGGAATGATCTGCGCGACGACCCCGAGCGGCTCATGGAAGTGGTACGCGACCGTGTCGTCGTCGACCTCGCCGAGCGACCCTTCCTGAGCCCGGATCGCGCCCGCGAAGTACCGGAAGTGGTCGAGGGCCAGTGGGATGTCGGCCGCCAGCGTCTCGCGCACCGGCTTGCCGTTCTCCCAGCTCTCGGCGACGGCGAGCGATTCGAGGTTCGCCTCCATCCGGTCGGCGATCTTGAGCAGGATGTCGGCGCGGGCGGTGACGGAGCTGCGGCCCCAGGCGGGCGCGGCCGCATGCGCCGCGTCGAGCGCGCGCTCCACGTCCTCGGCGGTACCCCGCGCGATCTCCGTGAACGGCCGCCCGTTGACCGGACTCGGGTTCTCGAAGTACTGGCCACGGGCCGGCGGGACGTACTCGCCGCCGATGAAGTGGTCATAGCGTGCCTGGTACGAGACGACTGCACCCTCGGTGCCGGGCGCTGCGTAACGGGTCATGGTGACTGGCCTCCCGTCGGCGGCTGCCCGCCGTCGGGCAGCTCTGATCCGGAGGCTAGGGACGCGCACGTTGCAACCACGTTGCGTCACCGGGGCCATGCGCTCTGCGCACCGCGTACCGAGCGCCGGTTGCCGAGCACCGCGTGCCGAGTTTCCGGCGGTGCCCCCGGAAGCGCCGGTCATCCACCGCGGGTACGTCCGGCTCTTCGGGCGCGTGCCCTAGATCCAGTCGCCCCCTCCTTGGTCCTGCTCCAGCTGTTGCACACGGGCCAGCACGGGAGCCGTCGGCCGTACGGCTGCCAGTGTGTTCCACACGTCGAGATCGTCCTCGCCCCACGGCGCGTGTCCCCAGTCCGCGAGCAGGTCGGGATCACGGCGGCGGATGAGCGCGGCCCGGAGCCCGTCGGCCAGCCGTTGCCGGGTCCGTACGACCGCCGGCGCCTGGGAGCCGGGCAGCAGCGGACCCGCGTAGGCCGCTGCCGCCGCCGATACCGCCCCCGATGCGAGCCGCCGCTCGACTGCCCCGAAGTCCGACTCCACCGGCGGGGCCAGTCGGTAGGGGCGGGACATCAGCACCTCGGGCCCGAGTGTGCGCCGCAGCCGGGCCATCTCGGCGCGCAAGGTCACCGGCGTCACCGACTCGTCCTCGTACAGCGCGCACAGCAGTTCGTCCCCGGTCAGCCCCTCGGGACGCCGCGCCAGCAGCACCAGGATCTCGCTGTGCCGACGGCTCAGCCGCACCTTGCGGCCACCCGCAAGCAACAGGGCCTCGTCCCTGCCGAGCGCCGTGAGCTCCAGCGCGTCCCCGGCCGGCGCCGACGGCGCCAGCAGGGCGAGCTGCGACTCGGCCGCCCGCGCGACGGCCTGCACGAACGCGAGACTGTGCGGATGGGCCAGCCCGTCGCCCCCTGTGATGTCGATCGCGCCGAGCACCCGGCCGGTACGCGGGTCGTGCACGGGTGCGGCCGCGCACGTCCACGGCTGGACCCGACGGGCGAAGTGCTCGGCGGCGAACACCTGCACAGGCCGGTCCACGGCGACCGCCGTCCCCGGCGCGTTCGTCCCCATCGACGACTCCGCCCAGCGGGCACCCGGCACGAAGTTCATCCTGCCCGCCTGCCGGCGGGTCGCGGGGTGGCCCTCGACCCACAGCAGCCGCCCCTGCGCGTCGCACACCGCCAGCAGATGCTCCCCGTCGCTGGCGAACGTCCCCATCAGCTCGCGGAACAGCGGCATCACCCTGGCCAGTGGATGCTCCGCCCGGCAGGAGTCCAGGTCCCCGTCGCTCATTTCGACCGTCGCCGCTCCGTCCGGGCTGACCCGCGCTCTCGCCGAACGCCGCCACGAGTCGGCGACGACGCGGCGCACCGGCCGGGAGACCGTCCCGTCCGCGGTGAAGGTGTCATGGGCGCGGCGCAGCACCCGCACCCGCTCGACGGGATCGGAGCCCGGCCCCAGGGCCACCCATGTGTCGGTCAACTCGGCCTCCCCGCACGGCAACGCGGTCCGGGGACATCGTCGCTCCGGCCGAGGAGACCGACAAGCGTCCCGGCGCCGGTCCCTTCGTCTTCTTCCCGTGTCCTGGCGCGAGCCGCTCCGGGTCGGGTGTCCTCAGGCGATGTTGACCAGCCTGATGTAGCGGGTCCAGTCCCAGTACGGCCCCGGGTCGGTGTGGTCAGTGCCCGGCACCTGGTAGTGGCCGATGATGTGCTTCCGGTCCTTGGGGATGCCGTAGGCGTTGCAGACCGCCGCCGTCAGCCTCGCCGACTTCTCGTAGAGCGCGTCCGTGAAGTATCCGGGCCGGTCCACCCAGCCCTCGTGCTCGATGCCGATGCTGCGTGTGTTGTAGTCCCAGTTGCCCGCATGCCAGGCGACGTCCGTGTGGTGCACCATCTGCGCGATGTGGCCGTCCGTGGAGCGCACCACGTAGTGCGCGGAGACCTTCTTGGACGGGTTCCGGAAGATGTTCAGGGTCGTGTCGAAGTTCTCCTGGGTGACGTGGATGACCACGTAGTCGACGGGGTAGGCGGTGGGTCGGTTCGACGAGGTGTAGTTCGCCGAGTTCGCCGGGACCCACGCGGTCGGCGGGTAGGCGCCGGCCCGTGCTCGATCGCCGTTGTGCCGGGCGTGGAACAGGGCTCCCGGGATCGCGGCGACGGCGGCGCCGCGCAGTAACTGGCGACGGCTGGGCAGGTGTCTGGTCCGGTCCATGGCTGGCGTGCCTCTCGGTGGGGATCAGCTGGATGTCGTTCGATGCAGGTCCGGGCGGGTACGGCGTGGTGAAGCGGGACGGCGGGTCCGCCCGTGTGGGCGGTGGTGTGCCGGACCGTCAGCGGGAAAGTGGCGTGGAGTGGTCTCGCGGCCGGGTGTGCACGCCGCGGTGCGCCTCGTGCGACGCCGGCCGCTCCTGGCAGAGCTGCCTCGCACACGTGCCGTAGGCGGGGCAGACGTCGGCGAGCGGCGATCCCACCGCGTGCACGGCGAACGGGAGCGCGTCCGGCTCACTCATCGAATCCGTGCTCCGGCACCGGCCGGCGCACCAGGCCGAGCCGGGATGCCCGGCACGCGTCCGCCAAGCGGCGTGCGGAACCCGTCACTGAGATGTGCGTGTCAGGTGCGATGGGCGGGCCGGGTGGGGGCGATGCCCATGAGGAGCTCCATGGCGCCGGCGTGCAAGGCGTATTCGTCGGCGCCCCCCGCAGGTCGCGCCCCCGCCCTGTCGGACATGCCCGCCAAGGAGGCCGAGCAGCGCTTCCTCCGCGTGGACGCCGAGGAAGCAGGCCAGGGACCGCAATCGCTCCGCGAAGCGGCCCTCGGGGTGCAGATCGAACGCCGTACGGGGCGCGATACCTGCGACGGGCGGCAGGCCTGCGAACGTCCGGGCGCAGTCGCCCGGTTCGGGGCACACTGCCACCGCACGGGGATCAGTCATGTGCGGCTCCCGTCTGCGAGGGCTCTGCGGTCGGGTGGTCGTCGAGGTGGACAGGGGCGGTCTCCGCCGTGCGCCGCGGATGGTGTCGTCCAGGCACGGCGAGCACCACGACGCCGACGAGCAGCCACTTGGCGACCACCGGTCCCGCGTACGACACCGGCGAGCTCGGCTTCGACGAGGAGTCGAGGACCGGCAGGCCCGTGCCGGTGCCCAGCACCGGGAACAGCGGATGTCTCATCGGACGCAGCGGATCACGCCCGTGCCGCAGGAAGTATCCGGCGCGTGCCAGGTTCATCACGATGTACACGCCGATGACGACCGTGACGATCACCGTGGACGGCAACAGGAAGGCCGTCACCGGGTCCTGTTCGAAGCCGAGCCCGAAGGTCACCGCCACGGTGACGGCGAAAGGCAGTGCGTCACCGACGGAGGGGGAGCCGTCGACGGGACGGACCCGCGCGAAGGGCGGAAGGAAGGCGCCGATGCGCCCCGGCGCCACGAGCGCTGTCAGCGCGGACTGCGGCCGACTGCCGCCCGCGAAGGCGGTGACCGTGAACATCGACGCGGCTGTCGCGGCGGGCGTCGTCGCCGTGATGCTCCGCGACAGGACCTCGCGCAGCGCGACGGTGATGCGCCGAAGCCGTCGCATCGTCTCCCCCGACATGCATCCCCCATCCGTTGACACGCTGCCGCCGAGCGGCACCGCGGTGTCTCGACTCCATTCACGGTAGGGAGGCGGTGCCGGGGCCGGAAGGGCCCGCCGCGAGCCCGTGGACAACTCCGTGACCGGGGACAACTCGCTCACCCACACGAGTGGTGGGATACGTGCGCGTCATCCCGGGCAGGCGCAGCCCGGAGAGGCAGGCGCGCCATCGCCGGGCAGGGAACGATCAACCGGGCCATCTGTACACCGCCCCCCGAGGAATGCGCGGCCGAGCAGGAGCCCGCCCCGTCATCGCCCGACATGTCCCGATCTTGTGCCCTGTGCCTCTACGGTGGGAGTCCGGACCGTGCGCTCCGGCGCCACACGACCTGGGAGAGACTGTGGTCAAGGATCATTCGGCAGCCTTGAACGCCCACTGGCGGGCCGCGAACTATCTGTCGGTCGGTCAGATCTACCTGATGACCAATGCGCTGCTGACCGAGGAACTGCGGCCCGAACACATCAAACCGCGCCTGCTCGGCCACTGGGGGACGTCGCCCGGTCTCAACCTCGTCCACACCCACCTCAACCGTGTGATCAAGGAGCGAGGTCAGGAGGCCATGTGCATCTGGGGCCCGGGCCACGGTGGGCCGGCCGTCCTCGCCAATTCCTGGCTGGACGGCACCTATTCGGAGACGTACCCGGACGTGACCCGGGACGCGGCCGGGATGGAGCGGCTGTTCCGGCAGTTCTCCTTCCCGGGCGGCGTGCCGAGCCATGTGGCGCCGGAGACCCCGGGTTCCATCCACGAGGGCGGTGAACTCGGCTACTCCCTGGCCCACGCCTACGGAGCGGCCCTCGACAATCCGCATCTTCTCGTCGCCTGCGTCATCGGCGACGGAGAGGCCGAAACCGGGCCGCTGGCCGCCTCCTGGCACTCCGACAAGTTCCTCGATCCCGTGCACGACGGCGCAGTCCTCCCGGTCCTGCACCTCAACGGCTACAAGATCGCCAACCCGACGCTGCTGTCCCGCATCCCGGAGGAAGAGCTGGACGCACTGCTGACCGGGTACGGATACGACGTCCTGCACGTCACCGGCCACGATCCGCTCGAGGTCCACCACCTGATGGCGCATGCCATGGACGAGGCGCTGGACCGCATCGCCGACATCCAGCGGACCGCGCGCCGGGGAGGCATGAGCGGACGTGCCCGCTGGCCGGTCATCGTGCTGCGCACCCCCAAGGGCTGGACGGGACCGGCCGAAGTCGACGGGCTGCCCGTCGAGGGCACCTGGAGGTCGCACCAGGTTCCCCTCGCGGCTGTGCGCGAGAACTCCGAACATCTGGCGCTGCTCGAGGCATGGCTGCGCTCGTACCGACCCGAGGAACTGTTCGACGCAGAGGGCCGGCCGACCCCGCAGGTCCTGGAGTGCGTCCCCGAGGGCGGACGCCGTCTGGGGGCGTCCCGGCACGCCAACGGCGGGCTGCTCACCCGGCAGCTGCCGATCCCGGACCTGGAGCAGTTCGCCGTTCCGGTCGACGAACCGGGTGCCGCGCTCCACGAGCCGACCCGCGTCCTGGGCGGTCTGCTCGCCGAGATCATGGGCGCCACCGCCGATCGACGGGACTTCCGGATCGTCGGCCCCGACGAAACCAGCTCCAACCGTCTCGACGCGGTGTTCACCGCGACCGGCAAGGCCTGGCAGGCCGACGTCATGGATACCGACGAGCATCTGTCCCCGGACGGCCGCGTCATGGAAGTCCTGTCCGAACATCTCTGCCAGGGCTGGCTGGAGGGCTACCTCCTCACCGGCCGGCACGGACTCTTCTCCTGCTACGAGGCGTTCGTCCACATCGTCGACTCGATGGTCAACCAGCACATCAAATGGCTCAGGACGGCCCGCACCATCCCGTGGCGGGCCCCGGTCCCGTCCCTCAACTACCTGCTCACCTCGCACGTCTGGCGTCAGGACCACAACGGCTTCTCGCACCAGGACCCCGGATTCGTCGACCACGTCCTGAACAAGAGTCCCGAAGTCGTCCGTGTCTACCTGCCCCCGGACGCCAACACCCTGCTGTGCGTCGCCGACCACGTCCTTCGCAGCCGGGACTACGTCAATGTCGTCGTCGCGGGCAAGCAGCCCTGCTTCGACTGGCTCTCCCTCGACGCGGCACGTCTGCACTGCGCCCGTGGCGTCGGCATCTGGGACTGGGCCGGTTCCGAGGACCCCACGCACGACCCCGACGTCGTACTGGCCTGCGCGGGTGACGTGCCCACCCAGGAAGTCCTCGCCGCTGCGGGCCTGCTCCGCACCCAACTCCCGGAACTCGCCGTGCGTGTGGTGAACGTGGTCGACATGACCCGGCTCCTTCCTGCCGGGGAACACCCGCACGGCATGACGGACGCCGAGTACGACGCCGTCTTCACCCGCGACCAGCCGGTGATCTTCGCCTACCACGGCTACCCATGGCTGATCCACCGTCTCGCGTACCGGCGGGCGGGCCACGCGAATCTGCACGTCCGCGGCTACAAGGAGTCGGGCACCACCACGACCCCCTTCGACATGGTCGTGCGCAACGACCTCGACCGGTACCGCCTGGTCATGGACGTGATCGACCGCGTCCCAGGCCTCGGCGTCCGCGCCGCCGCCGTACGCCAGGCGATGGTCGACGTCCGTACGCGTCATCACGCATGGATCCGTGAGCACGGCACCGATCTGCCGGAGGTCGCCGAATGGGCCTGGCAGGGCTGAGCGACGTCGGGCGGGGCGCCCGGGATGCCCCTCACACGCGGGCTGCCGCCGAGGGGGCGTCGAGCACGGCCCGCACCACGGAGTGCGCCGCGCCGAGCAGCGGGCCCTGCGAACCGAGGCCGGACACGGTCACGCCGCAGGCCCGGCTCGCGGTGCGTCGCTGAAGCTCCCGCTCCAGCGACGGCAGCACCCATGGCGCGAGCCGTGCCAGTGATCCACCGAGCACCACGGCGCCGGGGTCGAGCAGATTGACCGTGCCGGTCAGCGCGATGCCGAGCGCCGTCCCCGCCCCGCGCAGGGCTCGGCGTACGTCCCGGTCGCCCGCCGTCGCGCGTTCGGCGAGCAGGTCCACGCGCCCCTCACCGGGGTCCAGACCGGCTGCCCGCAGAACCGCTTCCTCACCTGCGTACTGCTCCAGACATCCGCGTCCACCGCACGGGCACGCGGGGCCCTCGGGCCGCACCGGCACATGACCCAGCTCGCCCGCGAATCCTCGGGTGCCCCGCAGCAGCCGGCCGTCGACGACGAGTGCGGCGCCGATGCCGATCTCGGCCGACACATGGACGAAGTCGTGCGGTGTGCCGTCGCCCAGCCACAGTTCGGCGAGTGCGCCGAAGTTCGCTTCGTTGTCCACGGACACCGGCATCTGTACCGGGAGCAGCGCGCCGATATCGGTGTCGTGCCAGTCGAGGTTGGGCGCCCGGACCACTCTGGTGGTGCCCCGTGCGACCAGACCGGGTACGGCGACCGCCAGTCCCGCCGGGTGCAGGCCTGCACGGCCGGCCTCGTCCACCACCTGGCGTATCAGCGCGGTGAGTTCGGCGGCGACCGGTTCCGCGGCCCGTCCCCGGTTGCTGCCGTGCCGAACGGCACGTGCCCGCACCTCGCCGCGCAGATCCACCATGCACACCGCCAGGTGGTCGACGCCGACTTCGGCGCCGACCCCGGCCGGGCCGTGCCGGCTGACGGTCAGGGCGGACCCCGGCCGACCCCGGCCCGGACGTCCCGCCGCACCGGGGAGCTCCGGCCCCAGCTCCTCCAGGAGTCCGGTACGGATCAGCTCGTCCACGAGCGTGGAGACGGCGGCCCGGGTCAGCCCGATGCGGGCGGCGACGGCGGCCCTGGACAACGGGCCCTCGGCCGCGACGGTGTACATCACCCGAGCCAGATTGCGGCGGCGCATGCCCTGCTGGGTGTCGGCGGATTCGGGGCGTGCCCCGTGCGGCGGTGCGGTCATTCCTCCGTCAGTCCTCGTGGGCCGGCCGCGCCTGGGCCGGCCATGCGTGCGGCACGCTGCGTGCGGTCACGTCGCGTCCGGTGCCCGGTCGAGCAGCGGCGCCGCGTCGGAGAGTACCCCGGCGATCCGTGACAGTGCCGCCGTGTCCGGCTCCACCGGATCCAGCACCGGGCCCTCTGCGGTGCCCCAGCGACGCGCGACCGCCGACGGGTCCTCACCGGTCAGCACACCGGCGGCCTGAGCCGCGGCGCCGAGCGCCACCAGCTCCTGCGCCTGCGGGATCCGGACCGCCCGGCCCGACAGACGGCGTACCGTCTGCTGCCACGCCGTGCCGCGCGCTCCGCCGCCGATCAGGAGCAGCGGCTCCGAACGGTCGGCGTCCGCTTCCAGCACGAGTTCGAGGGCTTCGAGCAGTGCCTGCACCGCGCCGTCGTAGGCCGCCTGGAGCACCTGACCGCCGGTCGTGCCCTGCCGCAGCCCGTGCAGCAGGCCGGAGGCGCGCGGCAGCGCGGGAGTGCGCTCGCCGTCCAGGTACGGCAGGAACGTGACCGATCCGCCCGGTTCCACGGCCTCGCGGTCCAGGCCGAGCATCGCGGCGATCCGGTCGACGGCCAGGGTGCAGTTGAGCGTGCAGGCCAGCGGCAGCCAGTCGTGGTGTGCGTCGGCGAACCCCGCGACGGTGCCCGTAGGGTCGCAGGGGCGCTGCGTGGACAACGCGTACACCGTGCCGGAGGTTCCCAGGCTCAGCACCGGTGTACCCGGACGCAGGCCCAGACCCAGCGCGGCGGCCGCGTTGTCGCCCATGCCCGGCGCGACCAGCGTTCCCTTGGAGAAGGGGAGCTCGCCCGAGCCGCGGACGGTGCCGGCGATCTCTCCGGGCCGCACGACACGGGGGAGCAGCGCCGGATCGAGCCCCACCAGAGCGAGGATCTCCTCGTCGTACGACTCCGTGGCCGACGCCCACCACCCCGTGCCGGACGCGTCGGAGCGGTCGGTGGTGCCGACACCGGTCAGCCTCCCGGTCAGATAGTCGTGGGGGAGACGTACCGCTGCCGTGGCACGGGCCGACTCCGGCTCGTGCTCGGCCAGCCAGGCCCACTTCGCCACGGTGAACGAAGGTCCGGGGACGCTGCCGACGCGGTCCGCCCATGCCTTGCGGCCGCCCAGCTCGGCCACGAGCCGGTCGGCCTGCGGCGCCGACCGCACGTCGTTCCACAGCAGCGCAGGACGCACCGGATCGCCCTGGGCATCCAGGGTGACGAGGCCGTGCTGCTGGCCGGCGACGGACACGGCCGCCGCCTCGTGCGCGGCCTCGCCGCACCGGTGGAGCGCCTCGCCCAGCGCACTCCACCACTGCTCGGGATCGCTCTCCCGCCCGGCGCCCGTCGTGACCGTGTGCGGGGCCTGGCCGCTCGCCACGACCCTGCCGGTTGCGGCGTCCACGACCAGCGCCTTCGTGGACTGCGTCGAGCTGTCCACGCCGACGACGAGCGGTCCCTCGGCTTCTGACATCGGGCTCTCCGTTTCTGCGGCTCCGACCGGGTGGGGCGCCCCGGGTCCGTCATCCCTTCCCTGCGGCGCACCGGCATACTAATTTGTAAACCGCCATGACGAAATGGTGAGTGCGAGAGGAGCCACGGAATGAACTACCGGCCGACCCCGGAAGACAGGTTCACCTTCGGTCTGTGGACCGTCGGATGGCAGGGGCGGGACCCGTTCGGGGACGCCACCAGGCCCGCCCTCGACCCGGTCGGCACGGTGCGCCGCCTCGCCGAGCTGGGCGCCTACGGAGTGACCTTCCACGACGACGACCTCATCCCGTTCGGTGCGTCCGGGAGCGAGCGCGAATCGCATGTCAAGCGCTTCCGTCAGGCCCTCGACGCCACCGGCCTCGTCGTGCCGATGGCGACGACGAACCTGTTCACCCACCCCGTCTTCAAGGACGGCGCGTTCACCGCCAACGACCGCGACGTTCGCCGCTACGCCCTGCGCAAGACCATCCGCAACATCGACCTCGCGGCGGAGCTCGGTGCGCAAACCTATGTCGCCTGGGGCGGCCGGGAGGGCGCGGAGTCGGGTGCCGCGAAGGACGTACGGGTGGCGCTGGACCGTATGAAGGAGGCGTTCGACCTGCTGGGCGAGTACGTGACGTCCCAGGGGTACGATCTGCGCTTCGCCATCGAGCCGAAGCCGAACGAACCGCGCGGGGACATCCTGTTGCCCACCGTGGGGCACGCCCTGGCGTTCATCGAGCGTCTGGAACGTCCGGATCTCTTCGGTGTCAACCCCGAAGTCGGCCACGAGCAGATGGCGGGTCTCAACTTCCCGCACGGCATCGCTCAGGCCCTGTGGGCGGGCAAGCTCTTCCACATCGACCTCAACGGCCAGTCGGGCATCAAGTACGACCAGGACCTGCGCTTCGGCGCGGGTGATCTGAGGGCCGCCTTCTGGCTCGTCGACCTGCTGGAGAGCGCCGGGTACGAGGGGCCACGGCACTTCGACTTCAAGCCCCCGCGGACCGAGGACCTCGACGGCGTGTGGGCGTCCGCCACCGGGTGCATGCGCAACTACCTGATCCTGCGGGAGCGCGCCGCGGCGTTCCGCGCCGACCCCGAGGTGCAGGAGGCGCTCCGGGCCTCGCGCCTGCACGAGCTGGCGCTGCCCACTGCCGAGGACGGGCTGCCCGGACTGCTCGCCGACCGCGGTGCCTTCGAGGACTTCGACGTGGAGGCTGCCGCCGCGCGCGGGATGGCCTTCGAGCGCCTGGACCAGCTCGCCATTGACCACCTCCTGGGAGCCCGCGGCTGAGGAAGGACTTCTGCGGGGCGCGGCCGGGCATCGGGCAGGCCCCCTGCGCCCGCGGGGCCGTCCAGGCGGACGGCGCCTCCCGGGAGGTCGGGAGGCGCCGCCGTCGGTCACCTACCGGTCAGCAGTGATTGGGCACGTTCCCCTTGTCATCGCCCTTCAGGTAGACCGCGCTCACATAGCCGATGCCGCCGCTGTTGAGCTTCAGTCGCACCCAGTTGCGATTGGAGATGCCCTGGTCGTTGACGAGATCGCCCTCGAGCCAACACTGAGCGGTGTAGCTGTAGCCTGCGTTGACGTAGCTCACGACCCGCTCGCCGAGCGCCGGCCCGGCGTGGACGTCGCCATGGGTCCAGGCGACGACCGCGGTGTCCGCGAGCGCCGGGGACGCGCCGAGCACCGCGGCCCCGAGAAGGGCCGCGCTCGCACCGGCCAGGGCCACAGCGCGCTTCGTGTTGATGCCGAGCATGTATCACTCCCGTTGATGTGACGGTCGAACCACTCCCGGATGGGATGCCGGTCCGAGCCCCGAGGCCGCGGTCCACGCAGGTCGAGCCGGTGTGATCACCATCGCGGATGTCATGTGCCCTCTCAATCGCTGATCAGAGGGAGTGCGTGGGCCCGTGTTCCCGGCGCCCGTGCCGAGGTCCCGGATGCGCCGGTGGGCGCCGCGTGGTTTTCGGTCAAGGAGTGACATCGAGGCGTGCCTGCTCCTGCTCGGGACTGAGGCCAGCCCCCCTACCGCCCCCGGGGTTGCCCCAGGGTGCACACGGGTGGTGGCGCCATGGTCGCCCAAGGTCACGGTTCCGTACGTTTCATGAGGTCAGAGCCCGTCCCTCCAGAAACCGGGAGCCCCGGACATGCCCCAGGTCGCCGCACCTGTCGCGGAACGCCCCTCAGCCGCCGACGGCGGAAGCGAATTCACGCCCCTCCTGCGCACCGTCAGGAGTCAGGGCCTCCTCGACCGCCGTACGGGCTGGTACGCACGAGGCATCGCGGTCAACGCCGCCTCGCTCGCGGCCGTGATCATCGGTGTCGTCCTGATGGGCAACTCCTGGTGGACCCTGCTTCTCGCCCCCCTGCTCGCCGTGCTGTCCGCCCGTACGGCCTTCATCGGCCACGACGCCGGCCACTCCCAGATCACCGCAGACCGGCGCGCGGGCCGCCTCATCGGCCTGATCCACGGGAACCTGCTCCTGGGCATGAGCTATGCGTGGTGGAACGACAAGCACAACCGCCACCATGCCAACCCCAACCACATAGAGAAGGACCCCGACGTCGCGGCCGACGTACTGGTCTTCACACGGGAGCAGGCCAAGGACCGCTCCGGATTTCGGCGGTGGCTGACCCGTCACCAGGCATGGCTCTTCTTCCCGCTCACCCTGCTCGAAGGGCTCGCCCTGAAGGTCTACGGGTTTCAGGACCTCCGCCGCCAGGCCCCCAGGGAGCGTGCGGTCGAGGGGCTGCTCCTCCTGGCCCATATAGCCGCCTACGTGGCGCTCCTGTTCTGCAGCATGTCACCGGGCAAGGCCGTCGCGTTCGCCGCGCTCCACCAGGCTCTCTTCGGTCTCCACCTGGGGATGGCCTTCGCCCCCAACCACAAGGGCATGGACATGCCGGATCCCGACGGTGAGCGCTGGGGTCATCTGCGCCGCCAGGTCCTCACTTCACGCAACATACGCGGCGGCCTGCTCACCGACTGGTTCCTCGGGGGACTCAATTACCAGGTCGAGCACCACCTGTTCCCCAGCATGCCCCGGCCCCACCTGCGGCTCGTCCAGCCCCTCGTCCGTGCCCACTGCCGTGAGCTGGGCGTCCCCTACACCGAGACCGGGCTCTTCGACTCCTACCGCCAGGCCCTGCGCCATATGCAGGACGTCGGTGAACCCCTCAGGGGAATGTGAGAGCTCCGGACGCGGAGCGGACCCGGGCGGATCCCCTGCGCGGCGTGGCCGGGCGCGGCATGCACAGGGCCACGCTCTCAGGGGCGTGTCGGGGGCGTGTCTCAGGGCCTTCTCAGGGTGGGGGGCAGGAACCGTTCGCGAGGCGAAGCCGTTCCTAGAAGCAGAGAGCGGCAGTGGCTCCGAAGGAGGCGACACACATGTCGAGGAACGCGAAGATCGCCGCGGGAGGCGTGGCGGTCGGGCTCATCCTGCTGATCTGGCTGCCCTGGTGGGCCTCACTCCTGATCGTGCTCGGCGTGCCCGCCGCGGCATACCTGATGCTCGACCCTTCACAGCGGCGCAGGCTGCGCCGCATGAACCGAAAGGAGCTCGGGCACTGACCCTGCTGCCCGCGGACCCGCTCCACCGGTGCGTCGCGCGACGCGGTGGTGTGCCGGTGCGCGGGCCGGGCACAGCCGGGACCGGGTGCGCTTCAGACGGGGCGTACCGCCATCTTGTCCAGCGCCTCCAGGAGCCCCGGCAGTTCCGGGCCGCGCCCCACAGGCAGCACCTCGCCCGGCTCCTCGTCGAGCAGCACGAAGGCGATGTCGTCGGTGCGGGCGACCAGGGACCAGCCAGGCCCGTCGGCCCGCAGCGTCCGGGCCTCGCCGGGCGCGAACGACGAGCGGACCCGCCCGAGCGGCGGCGGCGTGTCCAGGTAGGCACGCACCTCCGCCAGCACCCGGCGGACTCCCTCCCTGGAGCCGTTGGACTTCTCGGCCGGGGACGGCTCACCCTCGGACTCCCCGGCGCCCGGGGAGGCGCCGTCGCCCGAAGGGGTCAGGAAGTCCTCGTCGTCGACCTGACCCCGCCAGGCCGCCCACTGGAGCGCGATCTCGTCCGCGCCCAGTCGGCGTTGCGCCGGGCCCCAGGTGGTGGTGTCCGGCGGCGTGAGGGGGGCGCGGTCCTCGGCATCCGGTTCGGGGTCGTGCGGGGCCGGGATGTCCGGAGCAGCCACCGCCAGCGCCAGCGGCCAGCCGGGCAGAGCGGTCACCACCGAGCGCTCGTCGGGGGACAGGTCGTACTCCATGCCGCAGTCCCAGCAGGAGATCGCCACGGCCACCAGCGACACGTCGTCGACGACGACCGTCCACCGGGCGCCCCCGCCGTCCTGGCCGAGGACGAGACCGTAGCCGTCGGCCAGCGGCGCCAGTCCGAGGGCCTCGCACGCCTCGGGATAGTCGTCGCCCAACACGCTCGGGAACTTCGCCGGTGTCAGCAGCACCGCCGTGAGCACGTACAGTGCATCGTCCCCGGCGGCGGCGGAGTCGTCCGTCCCGGTCATGCCAGCCCTCCCCATTGCTTCTTCTGTCGGCGCACCCTAACCACAGGTCAGCGGGCTCGTCGAGGCCGGACGAGCGGGAATTTCACCCGCGTGCACGCCGGGTGCGCTCCTCTTGCCGAATGCACACAACCCCCACGGGTGCATCACGCGGCGGGCAGGCCGAGCAGAGCCCGCGCCACAGCGCCCGGAGTCTCGCCGCGCTCGCGCGCCAGGGCGATCAGGGCCCGGGAGGCGAGCTCATTGACGCCGAACGAGAGCGCCTCCGGGGAGACCCAGGTCGCGGCCTCCTCCATGCGCTCCTGATCGTCCTCCGCGGACGCCGACACATAGACCGCCGCCGCCTCGAAGAGGTTGTGCGACCGCTGCTTCCCGTTGTCCTTCGTGCGCGCATGCCAGATCTCGCGGAGTCTGCCGAACATCGCGGCCGCCTTCCCCTCTTCGGGCGCCCGGATGACGCCCATGTGCAGTGATCCTAAGTAGAGTTGGAACATCAGCGGCAGAAGGGGGGCCCGTGCGGTGAAGCGCTTCGCACGTCTTGAGGAGATCCGTCGCCTCGACCCGGAGAAGGACTTCCTGACGATCTACCGTCTGTCGTCGACGTACGAGTTCCCCTGGGACTTCACCCGCGCCCTGGAACTCGCGCTCTACCGCACCTACGCCGTCCCCGGTATCGGACGCCTCCTCGACAGGACGGCGGAGCTGACCGAACGCTCCCAGAAGCGGTACGACGACACGGCGCTGCTGCTGGACACCGTCGTCGAGCACGGTTTCGACAACGAGAAGGGGCGTACGGCGATCCGGCGCATCAACCAGATGCACCGGAGCTACGACATCAGCAACGACGACATGCGGTATGTGCTGTGCACATTCGTCGTCATGCCCAAGCGGTGGATCGACGCCTACGGCTGGCGTCGGATGTCGAGTCACGAGGTCGCCGCCTCGGCGCGCTACTACGCCACTTTGGGGCGGCACATGGGGATCAAGGACATTCCACGTTCCTACGACGAGTTCGAGGATTGTCTCGACGCCTACGAAGAGGCTCACTTCGGCTGGGACGAGGGCGCCCGGCGGGTGTCCGACGCGACGCTCGACCTCATGACCTCCTGGTATCCGCGCCCGCTGGCGCCGCTCCTGCGTGGTGCGACGCTGGCGCTGCTCGACGAATCCCTGCTGCGCGCGTTCCGCTACGAGCAACCGGGCCCTGCCGTCCGCACACTGGTCCGGGGCGCCGTTCGGCTCCGGGGGCGCGCGGTTCGCCTTCTGCCGCCCCGCAGGGCTCCGCACTACGCTCGCCAGAACTGGGAGATCAAGGGCTATCCGAATGGCTACGAGGTGTCGGAGCTCGGGACGTTCCCGGTTCCCGGACTGCGCGGCTGTCCCATGCGGCACAGCGATTCCGCGACGCCGAACTGAGCGTTCCCGGCGCCGTCCGTCAGGGATGTGGTGACTCGAGTCCGGCCAGAGTCTTCCTGAGCCAGGCGAGTTCCGCACGGCTGGTCGCCCGCGCGATGGTCAGCACGCCCTGGCGGAAGGGGTCGTCCAGCTCCTCCGCGCGCAGCGGACGGTCCCCCTCGTAGAAGAAGCTCGTCTCCTCCTCCAGAAAGGCCAGGCGGCGGCGCAGTACCTCCGCCTGGATTCCGGGCTCTTCGAGGTGCCGCAGGAACGCGAGCACGGTGAACCACCGGTTCTCGTCCGTGATGTCGGAGCGTGACGGGTCCGCGAGGCGACTGCGCAGCTCCTTGCTTCCGGCCTCCGTCAGGCTGAGGACATGGCGGGGTGCCGCCACGCTGCCGGGCTGCGTCTCCCGGGCGAGGAACCCCGCCTTCTCCAGCCGTTTGATCGCGGGGTACAGCGTGCTCTCCGCCACCGGCTTCACATGGCCCGTCAGCGCGGTGATCCGCTTGCGCAGTTCATAGCCGTGCAGGGGGGCGTCGCAGAGGAATCCGAGGATGGCCAACTCCAGCATGCCTGTATTTTGCCGCAACGTCGGCGTACATCGCATGCGCTATACATCGGGTCCGATGTATATTGCGTGTGGTGACGGCACACGGCCACGTGCGTCATCACGACCACCGCGCAAGGGCACACGAGGGGGAGCCGGGATGCAGCAGGCCGAGTTCGACACGCACGGAAGCCGTATTCGCTGGACGGAGGCCCGGGGGGTGGAGCCGGCGCGCATCTATGTGCACGGTCTGGGCGCGACCTCGGCGGCGTATCACGCCCACATTGCGGCGCGCCCCGAACTGGCGGGACGGCGTTCCCTCTTCGTCGATCTGCCCGGTCACGGCCTGAGCGACCGTCCGGCCGGCTTCGGCTACACCCTCGAGGACCACGCGGAGGCGCTCGCGGCAGCCCTCGACGCGGCGTCGGTGAAGGAGGCGGAGATCATCGGACACAGCATGGGCGGCTCGGTCGCCATCGTGCTGGCCCATCGCAGACCCGACCTCGTGTCGCGCCTCGTGGTCACGGAGCCCAACCTCGACCCCGCCCCTCCGCTCACGGAGGGCAGCAGCGGTATCGCCGCTTACGACGAGCGGGAGTTCGTCGAAGGCGGCGGCCACGCGCGGGTGCTGGAACGAGTCGGTCCCCTGTGGGCGGCGACCATGCGGCTCGCCGATCCGCTCGCCCTGCACCGCAGTGCCGTGGGGCTCGTGGAGGGAACGCGGCCCACGATGCGGCACCTGCTGTCGGAGCTCGCGGTCGAGCGGATCCTTCTGCACGGCGAGCTCAGCGGTGAACTGTCCGGTCACGAAGGACTGCAGGTCGCAGGGGTTCAGGTCGTGTCCGTTCCCGGCGCGGGCCACAACGTCATGTTCGACAACCCCGACGCCTTCGTCGCCGCCGTCGCGCGCACACGGTGAGGACGCCGCCCGTCGTTCCGGCGGGCCTCGGCGCGTCCCGCGGGGCCTCAGTGCGTCGCGGCGGGCCTCAGGGTGTCCCGGCGGCCCCAAGGCCTCGCGGCGGGCCTCAGCTCTCCCGGACGGCCAGCGCCAGGAAGCGGGTGTCCTCGTCGGCGTACGCCGTCATGCGCCACCCCGCCGCCCCGAGCAGCGGCCGCAGATTGTCCTCCGCGCGCAGGTCGTCCGGGGTGAGCTGCCGTCCGTGACGCGCCGCCAGCGCCGCCCGGCCGATGGGATGGAAGAGCGCCAGCAGGCCGCCCGGGCGCACGACCCTCGCCAGCTCCCGCAGGTTCTGGGTCGGCCGCGGCAGATGGGCGATCAGCCCCGCCGCGAATACCGCGTCCAGGGACCCTGTACGCAACGGCAACCGACTCACGTCGCCGAGCAGCAGCTGCCCGTCGTGGTCCCGGCCCGCCCGCACGGCGGCCTCCAGCATCGCCGGGGTCAGGTCGATGCCCAGGACCACCCCGGTGTGCCCCACCGCACCGCGCAGGGCCGGAAGGGCGCGGCCCGTGCCGCACCCGGCGTCGAGGACCCTGTCCCCTTCGCGCAGCCCGAGCTCCTCCACGGCGGCACGGAAGGCCGGCTCGTCACCGGGGAAGCGCGCGTCCCAGTCGGCCGCGCGTGCCGCGAAGAACTCCTGGACGTGTGTCTGGTCGTCGCTCATGTACCGCATGATCCCGCATGGACGTGAACGCGAGTTCGGTGCACTCGTTCGAGTCGTATGCGATCGCCCTGGCGCTCCTCTCTGTCATATTCCAATAGCTTTCGAAATGCGCCCCCTTGAGTTCCCCCCATCGGGTCTAGCGTCCCTGGGCCATGGGACACCTGGACCATGCCACCTTCGGGTGGCTGACCCCCGTGCTGTCGTACGGAATGGCCTGCATCGGCGCGGCTCTCGGGCTGCGCTGCACCGTCCGGGCGCTCGGCGTGACCGGGCGCTCACGCCGCAATTGGCTCCTCACCGCCGCCTCCGCGATCGGCACCGGCATCTGGACCATGCACTTCGTGGCCATGCTCGGATTCGGAGTCACCGGCACGGACATCCGGTACGACGTGCCGCTCACGATCCTCAGCCTGCTCGTCGCCGTGACCGTCGTCGGAGCGGGTGTGTTCGCCGTGGGATACGGCCACGACCGCAGACGCGCCCTGGCCCTCGGCGGCCTCACGACCGGACTCGGCGTCGCCAGCATGCACTACCTCGGCATGGCCGCACTCCGACTCCACGGCCGGATCCACTACGACCCGGTGCTCGTCGGAGTCTCCGTTGCCATCGCCGTGGTCGCGGCGACAGCGGCCCTGTGGGCGGCGCTCAACATCGAGTCGCCCATGGCGGTCGCCGTTGCGTCCCTCGTCATGGGAGGGGCCGTGAGCAGCATGCACTACACCGGCATGATCGCGGTGAGCGTGCACGTCGTGCCTGCCGCCGAGGGACTGCCCGGGGCCACGGCGATGCAGTTCATCTTCCCCCTCGCCGTCGGCCTCGGGTCCTTTCTCTTCCTGACCTGTGCCTTCGTCGCGCTCTCCCCGACCGCGGGTGGGCGCGGGGCCTTCGCATCGGCCCGACGGCCCGTCGGCAGCGCCGCCCCCTAGCCACGGGTGCCGGTCCCCGCAGGACCACGCCCGAACACCACCCGAGCGAGGAGGCCATGCGCACACCCCGTAGAGCCCGCACGAGCGCGGCGCCGCAGCCGACCGCACCCCCCGTACGCGGCCGCCGCGCCCATGCCGGACCACCGGCCGACGAGAGCGGGGCACCCGAAGACCCTCCGGAGACGGCAGGCCACGCGTCCCCCACCCGCGGGGGACGTCGCCGACTGCGCCCGGCCGCGGTGCGCGCCAAGATCGTGTGCCTGCTGATGGTGCCCGTCATGTCCTTGCTCGCCCTCTGGGCGTACGCCACGGTCAGCACCGCGCAGGACATGGTCCGACTGCGTCAGGTCCAGCGGGCACAGACACAGGTGGGGACTCCCGTGGCCGAAGCTGTCGCTGCCCTGCAGGCCGAACGCACGACGGCCGTGCGCTGTGCCGCTGCTCCGACAGCCGATCGGGCCGAGGACCTCAGGAACCACGCCACCCGTACCGACCGGGCCGTCGCCGCACTGCGCCTGGGCGACCACAACACCGTTGCCGACGGAGCAGGCTTCCCGCCCGCCGTCGCCTCCCGTCTCGCCGCCTTCGTCTCCGACGTCCGACGGCTGCGAAACCTGCGCACCGCCGTGCTGGACCGGCGCAGCGGCTGGGACAACGCATACGGCCAGTACACGCGCACCATCGAGAGCGCGTTCTCGGCCGCCGGAGCCCTCACCGTCGTGCAGGACGCCGGACCCGGCCCCGACGCCCGCGTCCTGCTGGAGTTCTTCCGGGCGGCCGAGCAACTGGCCCGTGAGGACGCCCTGATGGCGAGCGCCCGACCCGCCGGAACCCTTGACGAACAGCGGCTGCGCCTGTTCATCGGGGCCGTGCAGACCCGGCGTACCCTCACCGACGGTGCCACGGCCGATCTGCGCGGACCCGAACGTGCCGCCTGGCAGCGCCTGGCGAAGAGCAGCGCCTACACCGGCGTGCTCGGCGTCGAGGACGAGGTGAGCGGAGCCGGGACCGGTCGCGGCGCGATCCCCGCCGCGACCCGGAGCACCTGGGACCGAAGCCGCACCACTGTGCGCGACGGGCTCCGCGCCATCGAATCCACCGCGGTCCGCAGCGCCGCCGACCGGGCCGACCCGTTCACACGGGAGTTCCTCGGCGCCGCCGGCGCCGCCGTCCTGCTCGGACTTGTCGCGGTCGCCGCATCCCTGTTCATCTCCGTCCGCATCGGCCGGGGTCTCGTCGTCGAACTGACCGGCCTGCGCGACAACGCCCTGGACATAGCCCGCCGCAAACTCCCGCACGCCATCCGCAGACTCCGCTCCGGAGAAGCGGTCGACATCGACGCAGAGGCACCCCTGGGCCCTCCCGCCGAGGACGAGATCGGGCAGGTGTCCGAGGCACTGGACAGCGTCCACCGGGCGGCCCTGCGCGCCGCGATCGAGCGCGCGGAACTCGCCGGCGGCATCTCCGCAGTCTTCGTCAACCTCGCCCGCAGGAGCCAGGTTCTCGTCCACCGGCAGCTGGGCCTCCTCGACACCATGGAACGCAGGGCCGAGGATCCGGACGAACTCAGCGACCTCTTCCGGCTGGACCACCTCACGACCCGGATGCGGCGCCACGCCGAAAGCCTGATCATCCTCTCCGGCGCGGCACCCGGCCGGGCCTGGCGGATCCCCGTGCCGCTCACGAGCGTCGTGCGGGCCGCAGTCTCCGAAATCGAGGACTACGCGCGCGTGGAGGTACGACACCTCCCGGAAGCGGCCGTCGTCGGGAGCGCCGTCGCGGACCTCACACACCTGCTCGCCGAACTCGTCGAGAACGCCGCCCAGTTCTCGCCGCCCCACACAAGGGTGCTCATCGGCGGCGAACCCGTGGGCAACGGCTACGCGCTGGAGGTGGAGGACCGCGGGCTCGGCATGGGGCAGGAGATGCTCGCCGACGCCAACCGCCGCATCGAGGAGTCGGAAGGCCTGGACCTGTTCGACAGTGACCGGCTCGGGCTCTTCGTCGTCAGCCGGCTCTCCGCACGCCACGGCATCAAGGTGCACCTGCGTACCTCCCCCTACGGAGGCACGACAGCCGTCGTGCTGCTGCCCACGTCACTCCTGCACGGCGACGCCACGGAGCCTGCGGGCCAACGGGCCGCGACGGCCCTCCCGGAAGTTCACGAAAGCGGGCACGCCCACGTGCCCGGCATAGATCCGTCCGCAACGCCCGCCACTGCGGGCGCCCTTCACCCGCCCGGGGCATCCGCAGCGGCGGACCACCCTCACCCGCCGCGTCCCGTTCTGGTCGCCCCCCTGAACGCCACCGTCCAAGCCTCGGACATACCCGCTGAGGCATCACTCCCGCCCGGCGTCGCGACGCTGAGAGGTCATCGCCCGCCCACGGAGGGCGGGGACGACCCGCCGGACCGGCTGCCCAGACGGGTCCGGCAGGCGAACCTCGCCCCACAACTGCGTGCCCAGGACCCGGACGGGCCCGCGACCGCCACGGAGAGCGGAGGCCCGGACGAGGACCGCACCCCCGAATCGGTACGGGACCGCATGACCGCCTACCGGGACGGATGGACCCGAGGAGGCGGACGACCGCCCGGCCGGACCTCCCGGCCCGGTACCGACGACCCCGCACGGCGCACCAACGGCAGCGAAGGAGAATCCGCATGATCCAGGAATCGAGCGCGGGCACGGCCCGCAGGTCCGGCGAACTCGACTGGCTGCTGGACGACCTGGTCCTGCGCGTCGCCCAGGTGAGGCACGCCGTGGTGCTGTCGAACGACGGTCTCGCCGTCGGTGCGTCCAGCGCCCTCACCCGCGCGGACGCCGAACATCTTGCCGCCGTCGCCTCGGGGTTCCACAGCCTCGCCAAGGGCACCGGGCGTCACTTCGGCGCCGGAGGAGTACGTCAGACAATGGTCGAGATGGACGAGGGATTCCTGTTCATCGCCGCAGCGGGCGAGGGCTCCTGCCTCGCGGTGCTGAGTACGGTCACCGCCGACATCGGGCTCGTCGCGTACGAGATGGCGCGTTTGGTGAAGCGGGTCGGCGAGCACCTGCACACCCCGCCGCGCTCGGCGGCGTGGCCGCCGGTGGCCGGCTGACGGGCGCGGCGGACCGCGATGACCGAGGACTCCCGAGGCGATCCGCCGGCCCGGCCCGGCAGCCAGTGGTACGACAACGAGGCCGGCCCCATCGTGCGCCCCTATGCGATGACGGGCGGCCGAACCGAGCCCGCCACGACCGGAGTGCGCTTCGACCTGATCGCACTCGTCACCCTCGACGAGCACGCACCGGGCCCGGGCGACGACACAGCTCTCGGACCCGAACACCGCACACTCATCGAGCTGTGCCGTTCCGAGACCCAGTCGGTCGCGGAACTCGCCGCAGGCGCCGATCTCCCCGTAGGCGTGGTGAGGGTGCTGCTCGGCGACCTGCTGGAGCTGGGATGCGTCACGGTCGGACGACCCGTGCCGCCCGCCCGGCTACCCGACGAAAGAATCCTGAGGGAAGTAATCGATGGGCTCCGAGCACTCTGAGACCACGGCCGTCGACACGACCGCCCTGGCCCTGAAGATCATGGTCGCCGGCGGCTTCGGGGTGGGCAAGACCACCCTCGTCGGCTCCCTGAGCGAGATCCGTCCCCTGCACACCGAGGAACGGCTGAGCGAAGCCGGGGTGGCGGTGGACGACACCGTCGGCGTGGACCGGAAGACCACCACGACCGTCGCCATGGACTTCGGCCGCATCACCATCAGGTCGGGGCTCTCGCTCTACCTCTTCGGCACCCCGGGACAGGACCGCTTCTGGTTCCTCTGGGACGAGTTGGCACAGGGCGCCCTCGGCGCAGTCGTCCTGGCCGACACCCGCAGGCTCGAGGACTGCTTCCCGGCGGTCGACTTCTTCGAACACCGGCACATCCCGTTCGTCGTCGCCGTCAACTGCTTCCCGGGCGCCCGTACCTACGGCGCGCACGACGTGTCCTGCGCCCTCGACCTCGAGCAGGGAACCCCTGTCGTGCTGTGCGACGCGCGCGACCGCGACTCCGGAAAGGAGGTGCTGGTCCGGCTCGTCGAGTACGCCGGGCGGATGCACACCGCCCGGCTGCTCGACTCAGTCGGCTGAACACGGCGGACGGCATGTCGCCCCGGCTCCTCCCGGAGATTCGGGAGGAGCGCGGTCCCGCGCACGGCGTCCCCACGCGTCGCGGGGCTCTCAGTCCGCCACGTCCGAGTAGCCGAGGGCCTTCTCGACCCGCATACGCACAAGCAGCTCCCCGGCGACGCCATTGCGCGCCCCGAACTCCTCCGCACGGTCCTCGCCCATGTAACGGCCACCGATCCTGGCGGCCCAGCGCCGCAACTCGTACAGGTCCTCGGACAGTTCGGCGTGACCAGTCAGGGTGACGAATGCGAAGGGAGGCCGGTCGTCGTCCACGCAGAGGGCCACCCGGCCGTCCCTCGCCAGATTCCGCCCCTTCACGGAATCCCTGGCGGTGTTGAACACCACGTCGTCCCCGTCCAGCACGAACCACACCGGTGCGACGTGCGGACTTCCGTCCGCCCGGACGGTCGACAACTTGCCCGTGCGGGTGCCGTGCGAGACGAAGTCCCGCCATTCCTGGTCGCTCATCTTCTGTGCCATGCCTCCATCCTCCTTGCCGGGACGGCGACGGTGGGGAAGGCTGGCGGTCGGATCCTCCGGCCAGGGGGAGTCGATGTGGGGGAACAGGGAGCGGGGAGACCGGATCATGGCACAGAACCAAGGACTCGGGTGGCTGTTGGACGACCTCACCCAGCGCGTCGAGCATGTGCAGCACGCGCTGGTGCTGTCCAACGACGGCTTGGTCACCGGAGCGAGCGGGGGGCTCAAGCGGGAGGACGCCGAGCACCTGGCGGCCGTCTCTTCGGGGCTGCACAGCCTCGCCAAGGGGTCCGGACGGCACTTCGGGGCCGGCGCAGTGCGCCAGACCATGATCGAATTCGATGACGCCGTGCTCTTCGTCACGGCGGCGGGCGACGGCAGTTGCCTCTGTGTCCTGAGCACGGCGGAGGCCGACATCGGCCAGGTCGCCTACGAGATGACACTGCTGGTGAACCGCGTCGGCGAGCACCTCGGCGTCGACGCGCGACAGCCGGAGCGCACACCGAACATCGACCTGTGAACCGGTCCGCCCCGCGCGTCTGACCTGCAAAAACGCAGTCGTAGGCGGAGTTGTCCACAGGCTCACCACGAAGGGCGGCGATCGGGCTACGGTTTTTCCCGCGAGCGATCACATCTCACGGGGAGAACCGTCATGACCGGCAACACCGTCACGCAGCCCGCTCCGGCCCTGTCGGCCGGATCGCCGCACCCGCGCTCCGTCAGCCGGGGCCGTGCCGCCAGGGAGCTGGGCCTGAAACGCATCGAATTGGACCTGGCCGTGCACCTCGGGCGGATCCGCACCGTCCCGGACGAGGGCGGCGGCGGAGGGCGCCGCGTCGCCTGCGACGAGGTCGCCCGGGTGCGCTCCGCGGAGGGGTTCCCCGACGCGCTGCTCGACGAGGTGCGGACTGTGGGCACCGCGCAGGGCGCCGAGCTCATGGCGATCACGCCCGCACGCTTCACCAAGCTGGCACGGGTGGGACTGCTCACGCCCGCGACGTTCTACCTGAACAGATACCGGGCCGTCGTCTGGCTCTATCTCGCCCGGGAACTGCGACAGTTCGCGGCGGCCGAGATCAACCGCCCCCTGCTCGCGGGCCGCACGCCGCACCGACTGCTGACCCAGCTCGACGCGGGCGTGGACCGGCGGGCCCGCAACTGGCGCAGTCGGCGCGCCGGATCCCTCCTGCGGCAGACGGACGACCCGTGGAAGCGAGCCGCGATCACCGCGTCGATGCTCGGCCCGGTGCAGGTCGCCGACCTCGTCCGCGATCCCTACGAACGCGCTCTGCTCAACCGGCTGCGACCCGACCGCCCGGTCCGCAGGGCTCCCGACTCACCCGCGGCCCAGGTGGTCGCACGGCTCCTCACCGCGGACGACCCGGACGAGATCCAATTGCTCCGCACCGGCCTGGGACTGTCCCTCGCCGAGGCCCGCAGAAAGCGCCCGGCGCCCCGTTCCACCCCGCCTGCCGCACCACCCGCGGACGACGAACGGACGCCGCCGCCCACCGAGGACCCCGAGGGGACATCCGAGACGACGGCGTCGGCAAGGGGACGTCGAACCCATGGCCTGCTCACCTGGCTCCGCCGTACACGCCGCTGAACCGGCAGGGGCGGTAGTCGGCGGCACAGAGCGCGACCAGGAGCCGCCCGGCCGTGGCGTCAGGAGCCGAGCTTGCGGAACAGCCCCTCCTGGACGACCGACACCAGCAGACGGCCCTCCAGGTCGTAGATACGACCCCGTGCCAGACCCCGGCCACCCGTCGCAACGGGTGACTCCTGGTCGTAGAGAAACCACTCGTCCGCGCGGAACGGGCGGTGGAACCACATGGCGTGATCCAGCGACGCCATGTCGAAACCACGTGGGCCCCACAGCGGCTCGACCGGGATGCGGACCGCGTCGAGCAGCGTCATGTCGCTCGCATAGGTGAGCGCACACGTGTGGACGAGCGGATCGTCGCCCAGTCCTCCCACAGCCCGCATCCACACCGCGCTGCGCGGCTCCGCTCCCTCGATCTCCTCGGGCTTCCAGCGCAGACGGTCCACATAACGGATGTCGAAGGGCTGGCGGCGAGCCATCCGCTCCAGCTGCTCCGGGAGCGCGCCCAAGTGCTCCCTGAGCTCCTGCGCGAGCGTCGGCAACGCCTCGGGATCGGGAACCTCCCGGGCCGGCGGCAGCTGATGTTCGAAGTTCCCTTCCTCGGGTTTGTGAAAGGAGGCGGTCAGATTGAAGATCGTGCGGCCCTGCTGCACGGCGGTGACACGACGGGTGGTGAAGGAACGCCCGTCACGGACCCGCTCGACCTGGTACACGATCGGCACGCCCGGCCGTCCCGGGCGCAGGAAGTACGCATGCAGCGAGTGCACCGGGCGGTCGCCGTCCGTGGTGCGGCCCGCGGCAACCAGCGCCTGCCCGGCGACCTGGCCGCCGAACACCCGCTGCAGGGACTCCTGCGGACTGCGGCCCCGGAAGATGTTCACCTCGATCTGCTCCAGGTCGAGCAGATCGACGAGCCGCTCTGCCGGATTCGTCATGCCCTGTCTCCTCCCGTGCCCACCGCCGTGCCGGACTCTGCGACGCGACCATGGCGCACGTCGCGACCGTCGTCTAGAGCTGGCCCACCTCGGTGACGCGCACCACGGCACGGCCCTCGGCGTCGGAGGCCGCCAGGTCGACCTCGGCGCTGATGCCCCAGTCGTGGTCGTCACGCGGGTCGGCGAAGGTCTGGCGCACCCGCCACACTCCGGCCGCCGTGTCCTCCTCGATCTGCAGCAGCTTGGGGCCGCGCGCATCGGGACCGGTGCCGAGGTCGTCGTACTCGTCCCAGTACCGGTCCATGGCCTCGCCCCAGGCATCGGCGTCCCAGCCGGAGTCGCCGTCCATCTCGCCGAGTTCGTCCACATGGTCGAGCGCGGCGAGCTCGACCCGGCGGAACATGGCGTTGCGCACGAGGACGCGGAAGGCCCGCGCGTTCGAGGTGACCGGCTTGACCTGGTCGGCCTTCTCCTGGGCCTCCTCGGCGGTCATCTCCTCCGGATTGGCGAGCTGCTCCCACTCGTCGAGCAGGCTGGAGTCGACCTGACGCACCATCTCGCCGAGCCAGGCGATCAGGTCCTCCAGATCCTCCGACTTCAGGTCGTCGGGCACGGTGTGATCGAGGGCCTTGTACGCGCTCGCGAGGTACCGCAGGACGATGCCCTCGGTGCGGGCCAGCTCGTAGAACGACACGAACTCCGTGAACGACAGCGCCCGTTCGTACATGTCCCGGATCACGGACTTGGGCGACAGCGGGTGGTCACCGACCCACGGGTGGCTGCGCCGGTAGGTGTTGTACGCGTGGAAGAGCAGCTCCTCCAGAGGCTTCGGATGGCTGACGTCCTGAAGGCGCTCCATCCGCTCCTCGTACTCGACACCGTCCGCCTTCATCGCCGCAACGGCCTCGCCGCGCGCCTTGTTCTGCTGGGCCACGAGGATTTGGCGCGGGTCGTCGAGGGTCGACTCGACGACGGAGACCATGTCGAGGGCGTACGACGGCGACTCCGGGTCGAGGAGTTCGAACGCGGCGAGCGCGAACGTGGACAGCGGCTGGTTGAGCGCGAAGTCCTGCTGGAGGTCGACCGTGAGCCGGACGATGCGACCCTCCGCGTCCGGCGTGTCGAGCTTCTCGACGATGCCTCCGTCGAGCAGCGAACGGTAGATCGCGATGGCCCGGCGGATGTGCCGCAGCTGTTGCTTGCGCGGCTCGTGATTGTCCTCCAGCAGGCGCCGCATCGCCTCGAAGGCATTGCCGGGACGAGCGATCACCGACAACAGCATCGTGTGCGTCACCCGGAAGCGCGACGTCAACGGTTCCGGCTCGGACGCGATCAGCTTCTCGAAGGTGTTCTCGGTCCAGCCGACGAAGCCCTCCGGCGCCTTCTTGCGGACCACCTTGCGCCGCTTCTTCGGATCGTCGCCCGCCTTCGCGAGCGCCTTCTCGTTCTCGATCACATGCTCGGGGGCCTGCGCCACGACGAAGCCCGCCGTGTCGAAACCGGCCCGCCCGGCACGGCCCGCGATCTGGTGGAACTCCCGCGCGCGCAGCGTCCGGACACGACTGCCGTCGTACTTCGTCAGTGCGGTGAACATGACCGTGCGAATCGGCACGTTCACACCGACGCCCAGCGTGTCCGTACCGCAGATGACCTTCAGCAAGCCGGCCTGCGCCAGCTTCTCCACGAGGCGCCGGTACTTGGGCAGCATCCCCGCGTGGTGCACGCCGATGCCGTGCCGGACGTACCGGGACAGGTTCCGCCCGAACTTCGTGGTGAACCGGAAATTGCCGATCAGCTCGGCGATCTGGTCCTTCTCCTCACGCGAGCACATGTTGATGCTCATCAGCGCCTGCGCCCGCTCCACCGCCTGTGCCTGCGTGAAGTGAACGATGTAGACGGGCGCCTGCTTCGTCCCCAGCAGCTCCGTCAGGGTCTCCGTGAGCGGTGTCAGACGGTACTCGTAGGACAGCGGAACCGGCCGCGTGGCGGAGCGCACCACCGCGGTCGGGCGACCGGTGCGACGCGTCAGGTCCTTCTCGAACATCGAGACGTCACCGAGCGTCGCCGACATGAGAACGAACTGCGCCTGCGGCAGCTCCAGCAGCGGAATCTGCCAGGCCCAGCCCCGATCGCCCTCGGCGTAGAAGTGGAACTCGTCCATCACGACCTGGCCGATGTCGGCGCCCCTGCCGTCACGCAGTGCGATCGACGCGAGCACCTCGGCGGTACAGCAGATCACAGGCGCGTCCGCGTTGACGGACGCATCGCCTGTCAGCATGCCGACGTTCTCGGTTCCGAACAGCTTGCAGAGCTCGAAGAACTTCTCCGAGACCAGCGCCTTGATCGGCGCCGTGTAGAAGGTGACCTCGTCACGGGCCAGCGCCGCGAAATGCGCACCCGCCGCGATCATGCTCTTGCCGGACCCGGTGGGCGTCGAAACGATCACGTTCGCACCCGAGACCGCCTCGATCAGCGCCTCCTCCTGGTGCGGATAGAGGGTGAGACCGCGCTCCTGCGCCCACGACTCGAAGGCTTCGTACAGGGCATCGGGGTCGGCGGTCCGCGGCAGCTGATCGATAAGGGTCACGCACCCATCTTGCCTGCCTTCCGACCCGATCAGGGAATCGGACGCCCGTGCGAAGATCATGAACGCTACGCTGATGCGCCGACAGAGCGTCGACGTGCGCGGACAACACCGTGTCCGCGCAAGAAGAATGGGGCGGGGCACAGCGATGATGGGACCGGCACACTCACTCTCCGGGGCAGCGGCCTGGCTGGGGGTGGGAGCCGCGGCAGCCGCCGCAGGACACGCCATGCCCTGGCCGGTCCTCCTCGCCGGCGCACTGATCTCTGCCGGAGCTGCGCTCGCCCCCGACCTCGATCACAAGGCGGCCACCATCTCGCGCGCCTTCGGGCCGATCTCGCGGGGCCTGTGCGAGATCGTCGACAAGCTCTCCTACGCCGTCTACAAGGCCACCCGCAAGCCGGGCGACGCCCGGCGCTCCGGAGGCCATCGCACCCTGACGCACACCTGGCTGTGGGCCGTGCTGATCGGCGCGGGAGCCTCCGCCCTCGCCGCGGTCGGAGGCCGCTGGGCGGTCCTCGTGATCCTCTTCATCCACATGGTGCTCGCCGTCGAAGGCCTCCTGTGGCGGGCGGCCCGGGTCTCCAGCGACGTCCTCGTCTGGCTGCTCGGCGCGAGCAGCGCCTGGATACTCGCCGGAGTGCTGGACAAGCCGGGCAACGGATCGGATTGGCTGTTCACTGCGCCCGGCCAGCAGTACCTGTGGCTGGGCCTGCCGATCCTGCTCGGAGCCCTGGTGCACGACATCGGCGACGCCCTCACCGTATCGGGCTGCCCGATCCTGTGGCCCATCCCCGTCGGACGCAAGCGCTGGTACCCCCTCGGCCCGCCCAAGGCCCTGCGCTTCCGGGCGGGCAGCTGGGTCGAGCTGAAGGTACTGATGCCGGCGTTCATGCTGCTGGGCGGCATCGGCGGGGCCGCGGCGCTCAACTTCATCTGAGCCCCGTCGGCCGCCGCCCGGGCCACCCCGGCCCCGGCCGCCGGCCGGACACGGCCGACCGGCGGCGCCGCGTGGACGTCGCCGGTACCCCGCTACCCGTGCCAGGAACGCCACAGCGCCGCGTACGCCCCGTCGGCGGCGACCAGATCGTCATGACTGCCCAGCTCGCTGATGCGGCCGTCCTCGACGACAGCGATCACATCCGCGTCGTGCGCGGTGTGCAGACGGTGCGCGATCGCCACGACCGTGCGCCCGTCCAGCACACGGGCCAGCGAACGCTCCAGATGCCGTGCGGCGCGCGGGTCGAGCAGCGACGTCGCCTCGTCCAGCACCAGCGTGTGCGGATCGGCGAGGACCAGCCGCGCCAGAGCGACCTGCTGCGCCTGCGCCGGCGTCAGCGCGAGCCCTCCCGAACCCACCTCGGTGTCCAGCCCGCCCTCCAGCCCACGGGCCCAGCCGTCCGCGTCGACCGCGGCGAGCGCCGCCCACAGCTCGGCGTCCTCGGCGCCCGTCCGTGCCAGCACAAGGTTGTCGCGCAGGGAACCCACGAAGACGTGGTGCTCCTGGTTGACCAGCGCGACATGCGACCGGACCCGCTCCGCCGGCATCCGCGACAGTTCGGCGTCCCCGAGCGTGACCCGTCCGGCCCGCGGGGCGTAGATCCCGGCGAGCAGCCGCCCCAGGGTCGACTTCCCCGCCCCCGATGGCCCGACGAGCGCCAGCCGGGTACCGGGCTCCACCTCCAGCGACACCTTGCGGAGCACGTCGAGACCCGGGCGGTAGCCAAAATGGACACGGTCGGCCCGGACGCTGCGCCCCTCCGGGGCGACCGAGCCGTCCCCCTCGTCGGGCGCGATCTCGCGCACACCCACCAGCCGGGCCAGCGACACCTGGGCGACCTGGAGCTCGTCGTACCACCGCAGGATGAGTCCCACCGGATCCACCAGCATCTGGGCGATGAGCGCACTCGTCGTCAGCTGCCCCACGCCGATCCAGCCCTGCAGGACGAACACCCCGCCGATCATCAGCACCGAACACAGCACGGTGACATGCGTGACGTTGACGACAGGGAAGAGCACCGACCGCAGCCACAGGGTGTAACGCTCCCAGGCGGTCCACTCCGCGACCCGGCGGTCGGACAGCGCGATGCGACGGGCGCCCAGCCGGTGGGCCTCCACGGTGCGCCCGGCGTCCACCGTCTCGGCGAGAACGGCTGCCACCGCCGCGTATCCGGCCGCCTCCGACCGGTATGCCGAGGGCGCCCGCCTGAAGTACCAGCGGCAGCCGACGACCAGGAGCGGCACCGCCACCAGGACGGCCGGCGCGAGTTCCGGTGCCGTCACGGCAAGACCACCGATCAGCAGCGCGACCCAGACCACGCCGATGGCCAGCTCCGGCACGGCCTCCCGCATCGCGTCCGCGAGCCGGTCGATGTCCGTTGTGATCCGCGAGAGCAGGTCGCCGGTGCCGGCACGCTCCAGCACCCCGGGCGGCAGACCCACCGAGCGCACCAGGAAGTCCTCACGCAGATCGGCGAGCATGCGCTCACCGAGCACCGCGCCGCGCAGCCGCACCTGGCGGACGAACACCGCCTGCACGCCCAGAGCGACGACGAACAGTGCGACGGTGCGCCCCAGATGGAGTTCGCGCAGCCCCGCACCGCCCTTCGACACGTGCTCGACCAGGGAGCCGAGGAGATAGGGGCCCACCATGGAGGCGACGACGGCGACCGCGTTCACGGTGACAAGGGCCACGAAGGCCCGGCGGTGACGCCGGAACAGTCCACGGGCATACGCCCGGACCGTTGCGGGGGCACCGACGGGCAGGGTGTGCGCCGTGGTCGGGGCCGCCGGGTCGTAGTCCGGGGGCGCCACGCCGATCATGCGGTCTCCTCGATCTCTTCCAGTGCGCCGATGTCGGGCAGCGTCTTCAGGGCTTCGCGGGCTGCCGGTGCTTCGGGGACCGCAGTGCCGTCCCCGCGGGCGGTTTCCTCGTCGGTCTCCCGGGAGACCACCGCGCGGTACCGGGGATCGGCGTGGACCAGTTCGCGGTGCACTCCCGTGGCGGCGACGGTGCCCTCGTGCAGGAACACCACATGGTCGGCCTGGTCGAGGAACAGCGGCGACGAGGTGAGGACCACTGTCGTCCGTCCGTCCCGCAGAGCCTTCACACCACCCGCGATCCGGGCCTCGGTGTGCGAGTCGACGGCCGACGTGGGCTCGTCGAGGACGAGCACCTCCGGGTCCGTGATCAGGGACCTGGCCAGGGCGAGTCGCTGCCGCTGTCCGCCGGAGAGCGAACGGCCCCGCTCGGTGATGTGGGCGTCCAGCGGGTCCGTCGCGCCGACGGCGCCCTGCAGAAGGGCGTCGAGCACATCGACGCACTGTGCCGCCTGCAGTGCCGCCGCGGAACCCACCGATCCCGAGGCGGGCACGTCCAGGAGTTCGCGCAGGGTGCCGGAGAGCAGGATCGGGTCTTTGTCCTGGACGAGGACCGCGGTGCGCGCGGCGTCCAGGGGGACCGTGTCCAGGGCGACGCCGCCGAGGAGAACGGAAGGCCGCGGGGTGTCGTCGGAAGGAGGGTGTCCACCGAGACGTTCAGCGAGCCGGCCGGCCGCGTCGGGGTCGCCGCACACCACGGCGGTGAGCCGGCCGGCGGGTGCGAGCAGACCGGTCGCCGGATCGTACAGCTCACCACCGGGCACGACGACGGACGTGTCCTCGGCACGGTCGTCGGGACCGGTGTCCCGTTCCAGTGCCAGCACCCGTGCCGCGCGCTTCGCGGACGGGCGGGAGAAGGAGTACGCCATGGCGATCTCCTCGAAGTGCCGCAGAGGGTAGTTGAGGATGGTGATCGCGCTGTACACCGTGACCAGTTCACCGACGGAGACCCTGCCGTCGCGAGCCAGGCCGACCCCGTGCCAGATCACGACGACGAGGAGCAGCCCGGGCAGCAGTACCTGGATGGCCGAGATCAGCGACCACATACGGGCACTGCGCACCGCCGCCCTTCGCACCTCCTGCGACGCACGGCGGTAGCGGTCGAGGAACAGTTCCTCGCCGCCGATGCCGCGCAGCACCCGCAGACCCGCGACCGTGTCCGAGGCCAGCTCGGTGGCGCGTCCCGCCTTCTCCCGCTGGACATCGGCGCGACGCGTCGCGGGAGGCAGCAACGGCAGTACGGCGAGCGCGATCAGCGGCATGCCCGCGGCCACGACGAGGCCGAGTGCAGGTTGGTACACGACGAGCCCGACGCACACCACGACCACGGTGACCGCGGCCGCGGCGAATCGCGACAGCGCCTCCACGAACCAGCCGATCTTCTCGACGTCGCCCGTGGAGACCGCGACGACCTCGCCGGCGGCGACCCGACGGGTGAGCGCGGACCCGAGGACGGCGGTCCTCCGGGCGAGGAGCTGCTGAACGCGCGCGGCAGCCGTGATCCAGTTGGTGACCGCAGTGCGGTGCAGCATCGTGTCGCCGAGCGCGATGCCCACGCCGGCCACGGCGATCAGCCCGCCCGCGAGGGCGAGCCGCGTGCCGGACCGCTCCAGCACCGCCTGCACGGCGAAGCCGACGGCGTAGGGGAGGGCGCCGACGGCGAGGAAGTGCAGCAGCCCCCAGGCGAGGGACTTGAGCTGTCCGCCGAGCTGATTCCGGCCGAGCCACAGCAGGAACCTGGGGCCCGAGCGCACGTCGGGGACACCGGGGTCGGGGTAGGGGAGATCTCGAATCTGCATGACGTCCCAGGGCACGGATGGGGAGGGATGGTCGGAGGAGGGGGTGCACTGCGGGAGGGGGAGGGGGAGGGGGAGGGGGAGAGGGGCGGGGTGGGGAGGGGGAGGGGGCCCCGAACCCCAAGTCACAAGCTGGCTAGTAGAAAATGTCGAATACCTGGTGAAACAGGCAAACCATTTAAAACCCCAAAAATCCCCCGCTCCCGCGGAGCGCACCGGCCGGTGCGAGCCGGTGCGAGCCGTGAAAGGTTCGCGCGTGGCCTGGGGCGAGGCAAACGGTTTTCCGGCGCAGGGCAAAGATTCGGCCCATGGTTCTGCCCCGGGGCAGGGGCCCGGGTCGGGGCACCGGCCGCGTGGTGCGACCATGGATCCCATGCGGAAAGCTGGTGCGGTGCGAATGGCGGTCGTGGCTGCGGCCTGCGGTGTTCTGGTCACGTCCGTGACGTCCTGCGGGAGTTCGGGTGACGGGGACGCGCGCAAGAACGGCGCCCGGCATGCTGCGGGCGGGGGCGCCGGCGCGGACGCCGTGGACGTCAAGCGCATCCCCGATGTGGGTGACAAGCTCCAGCAACGCATCCCCGCGGAGTCGCGTCAGGTCATAGCGGTCTACGGCGAGGGCAAGGATTCGGCCGATTCGACGGTCGTGCTCTACACGAAGCAGGGCGACATCTGGCACCGGACGCGCAGTTGGGCCGGGCACAACGGCAAGCGGGGCTGGACCCTCGACCATCACGAGGGCGACCGGCGCAGCCCGGTCGGCGTCTTCACGCTCAGCGACGCGGGCGGAGTGCTGCCCGACCCCGGGGCGCGGCTTCCGTACACCGAGTCGGCGGCCTTCCAGGCCCCGCACTACTGGTCCAAGTCGCACTGGCACGACTTCGACTACGTGATCGCCATCGACTACAACCGGGTCAAGGGCACCCCGCCGAATGACCAGGCACGCCCGGAAGGGCAGTCGAAGGGCGGCAGCATCTGGCTGCACATGGACCACGGCAGTGGCACGTCGGCCTGTGTGAGCCTGTCGAAGTCGGGGATGCAGTATCTGCTCCGGACCCTCGATCCCGGACAGCACCCGGTCGTCGTGATGGGCGACAAGGCGTCACTGAAGGCCTGACCGAACCGGAGCGCCGGCTCGGACGGGCGCATTGCGCGTGGGGCCGTGGGGCCCGTAGAACGGCGCACATGATGAGACGGATGGTCATGCTCATGCTCGCCGTGACGGCCTTGGCGGCGAGCGCGCTGTTCGCCGGAGTGCCCCTCGCGGCGGCCGCCGGACCGCAGCCCCCGGCCGAGTTCGGCACCGACTGGCACGATCCGATCACCGCGACCCCGCCGCTGGCGAGGCCGCACTCGAAGTCCTGCGAAGTGACCGTCGCCGAGGCACAGTTCCGGGACTTCACCCCCTACCGGGGCACCTACGAGCCACCGCGGGACTGCGGTGACCGCTGGAGCAAGGTGGTGCTGCGGCTCGACGGAAAAGTCAAGGGGCGGCAGTTCGACCGGCTCGGCTATCTGCACATCGGCGGCGTCGAGGTTCTCCGCACATCGACACCTGAGCCCTCGCCCGACGGCATCTCCTGGTCCGTGGAGAAGGACGTCACCAGGTACAGCGACACGCTGCGGCACGCCCAGCCGGTGGAGATGCTGATCGGCAACGTCGTCGACGACACCTACACGGGGGTCATCGACGTGAAGGCCACCCTGACGTTCTATGCCGCCGGGTCGGCGAAGACCCCGGCAGCCGCACCCGACCGGGTGCTCACCCTCCAGGACGGCACCCTCACCACACCCCGCAATTCCGAGCGGATTCTCGCCGAGGTGTACGCCACCGGATCGGGCGGCGGATGCGAGGAGTTCTGGTACCTGACGGTGCCGGACGCGGCGCCGTACTCCTGCAAGGCGGACGGCGGCCCCTACCGCGAGGTGCAGATCACGGTCGACGGGCGGACCGCAGGGATCGCGGCGCCGTTTCCGACCGTATGGACCGGTGGCTGGTCCAATCCGTTCCTCTGGTACGTGATCCCGGGACCACGGGCCTTCGACGTGCGGCCCGTCGTCTACGACCTGACGCCCTTCGCAGGCGTACTGAACGACGGCCGCGCGCACCGCGTCGAGGTGTCCGTCGTGGGCGTCCCACAGGGCCAGGCGGGTTGGAGCACACCCGTCAACGTCCTCGTCTGGCAGGATGCCCACCGCGCGCATGTGACCGGTGCGCTCACCCGTCACCACCTGGGCGAGCTCGCCAACACCGCCACCTATACGCCCGGTTCGGAGCCGCGCGTGGACACCAGGGGCGCCCACGAGTTCACGGTCGCGGGATACGTCGACACCTCGCACGGTCGCGTCACCACCACGGTGACCCGTGCGCTCGCCAACACGTCCGCCCACCGCTGGACGGACGGCGAGACCACGGACGCGCTCACGGCGGCCTGGACCGACGACGAGACGGTCACCACGGACGGTCGTGGCCCGCAGCGTGTGACCAGCACCAGCCGGACGTACACCATGGACGGCAGCACGACGCTCGGCGCCGGGGACCGGCTGCGGACCGTCCTCGCGTTGGGCGACCGCGCGACGCTCCAGGAAACGCGCGGCGGGCGTCGCACCGACTGGTCCACGTCGGACGACTCGTACTCCGGGGACGCGGCCTACACCGCGAATGTGCCGCGTGAGCAGCGCCATGCGATCGCGACGACGAGCGAGCGATACCGGTTGTACGGGGCGGACGGCTGCTACGACCGGAGTCTTGTCACGGTCCAGGGAACGCTCACCGAGGACCGCCGGCGCTGTTGAGCCGGCCGGGGAGCGCCAAGGCAGCCGGGCCCGTTGTGGGTGCGGCGGGGCAGCCGAGCCCGTTGTGGGTACGGCCGGCGGTGCGGAGCCCGTATGTGCCCGAGCGTGCACGTGTCCGAGCGTGGACGTGCCCGAGCGCGCACTTGTCCGGGCCCGCACGTGCGGTGGCGCGCAGGGAGGTGCGTCCGGCCGGGACGCCGAGGTGTCGACACGCCGGCCGGGATCGACGCGCGCCCCGCTCACGGTCGTGTCGCCCGCTCGAGTTCCACCAGCACGGAGTGGTATTTCCGGCCCGTCGCACGGTCCATGCCGATCTCGCACATGCGGTTCGCCGACAGATGCGCGTCGAAGTGCCGGGAGGTGACCTCCGCGGCCTCCTTGCGCGTGGCCGCTTCGGTGAGCTCCTTGTGGAGCATGCCCCGGTCGCCTGCGAAGGCACAGCACCCCGTGTCGTCCGGTACGACCACCTCGTCCGCGCATGCCTCGGCGACGACCCGCAACTGGAGGTCGTCGCCGAGGTGGCGCATCGAGCAGGTCGGATGCAGTACCGCCGAACCGATCGTGCGGTGCACGGTGAGGCGGGGGAGGAGCTCTTCCGCGGCCCACACGACCGAGTCCAGGATGGTCAGCTCCTCGTGCAACTCCCTGTTGTCGTCCGTCAGATGGGGTACGACCTCCTGGGCGAGGCCGAGGGTGCACGACGAGGCGTCGATCACGAGGGGCAGCGCGCCGCCGGCCGTCCACCCCCAGGCGGCTTCGACGATGCGGTTGGCCATGACGGCGTTCGCCGCCGGGTACCCCTTGGAGTGCCAGATCGTCGCGCAGCAGGTGCCTGTGACGTCGTCCGGGATCCACACCGGCTTTCCCGCCCGTGCGGAGACCGCGACGAGGGCCTGCGCCGGTGAGGGACCCTGTCGCCCCTCCGGGCCCCCGAAGATGCGGTTGACGCACGCCGGGTAGTAGACGGCGGACGCACCCACGCGCTCGGTGCGGGGCAGTTCGCGGGGCGCGGCGCCCGGGAGGCCCGGCAGCCATTCGGGGACGAGGTCGGGGCGTACCGCCGTGCGCGCGGTACGGGTCACGGCGGTCACGATGCGGTCGTCGACGCGGCCGGCCGCCGCGACGGCGAGCCGGGCCGACCTCTCGACAGTCTTGAAGTGCCGGGCGGTCAGCTCCGCGGCCTTCTCCTCGCGTGCGGTGTGCCGGGCATGCCGGAAGGCCGTCATCAGCGTGCCGGTGTCGATGCCGACCGGGCAGGCCAGCTTGCACACGGAGTCGCCGGCGCAGGTGTCCACGGCGTCGTAGCCGTATGCCGCCAGGAGGCCGTCCTCCACCGCGGAACCTGCAGCCTGGCGCATCATTTCGCGGCGCAGCACGATTCGTTGGCGCGGCGTCGTCGTCACATCGTGGCTGGGGCAGTCCGGTTCGCAGAAGCCGCACTCGATGCACGGGTCGGCGACCTTCTCCACCCTGGGGATGGTCTTCAGGCCTCGCAGATGGGCCCGGGGATCGCGGTCGAGGACGATGCGCGGCGCGAGCACGCCGTGCGGGTCGATGACCTGCTTCGTGCGCCACATCAACTCCGTTGCCCTGGAGCCCCATTCGAGCTCCAGGTACGGGGCGATATTGCGGCCCGTCGCGTGCTCGGCCTTGAGTGAGCCGTCGAAGCGTTCCACCGTCAGGCGGCAGAAGTCGTCCATGAACGAGGCGTACCGCTCCACGTCCGCGGGATCGGCCGCGTCGAAGGCGAGCAGGAAGTGCAGATTGCCGTGCGCGGCGTGACCCGCGACGGCGGCGTCGAATCCGTGCCGTGTCTGCAGGTCCAGCAGTGCTTCGCAGGCCTCCGCGAGTCGGTCCGGCGGCACCGCGAAGTCCTCGGTGATGAGGGTCGTCCCGGGCGGACGGGAGCCACCGACGGCCGTGACGAATGCCTTGCGGGCCTTCCAGTACCCGGTGATCGCCTGCGCGTCGCGGGTGAAGGCGTTGGTCACCGAGGCCACTGGGGCCACCGTTTCGAGTCGTCGGAGGACGTCCCCCGCCACCCCTTCGTAGGCGGCCAGCCGAGCCTCGTCCGGAGCGCGGAACTCCACCAGCAACGCGGTCGTCGTCCTGGGGAGGGAGGCCCAGTCGGAGGGGACGCCCGTGACACTGACCGAGGCCCGCAGTGTGTTGCCGTCCATGAGTTCGACGGCATGGGCGCCTGCCTCGTTGAAGAGCGTGACGGCGGCGGCCGCGGCCGGCAGGGACGGGAAGAACAGCAGGCCCGCGGTGACATGACGGTCCAGGGGGAGCGTGTGGAAGACGACCTCGGAGATGAAGCCGAAGGTCCCTTCGGAGCCGACCATGAGACCGCGAAGGATCTCCGTCGGGGTCGCTCCGTCGAGGAAGGCGTCCAGGCGGTAGCCGTTCGTGTTCTTGATGGCGTACTTGGCCCGGATGCGCGCGACGAGTTCCGGATCCGACTCGACCTCGTCCTTCAGTGCCATCAGGCCCGCGCACAGGGCCGGTTCGGCGTGCGCCAGCTGCGCGTCCGCGTCCGCGCGCGCCGTGTCGACGACCGTGCCCGACGGCAGGACGAAGGTGAGCGAGGCGACCGTCCGGTAGGAGCTGCGTGTGATGCCTGCCGTCATCCCCGAGGCGTTGTTGGCGACGACTCCGCCGATCGTGCAGGCGATCGCACTCGCCGGGTCCGGGCCCAGCACGCGGCCGTACCGGGCGAGGGTGGTGTTTGCGCGGAAGACGGTGGTACCGGGTTGGATACGTGCCCGTGCCCCGTCGTCCAGCACCTCGATGCCCGTCCAGTGCCGGCGTACGTCGACGAGGATGTCCTCGCCCTGGGCCTGCCCGTTGAGCGAGGTCCCGGCGGCGCGGAACACCGCATTGCGCCCCTTGCCACGCGCGTACGAGAGAACGGCCGACACGTCGTCGACATCCTCCGCGATCACCACGACCTGTGGAACGAAGCGATAGGGGCTCGCGTCCGATGCGTACCGCACCAGGTCGGAGACACCCGTCAGGACCTTGTCCGCGCCGAGCAGGGCGACCAGGTCGCCGCGCAGCGGCTCGGGGGTGCCGCCGGCCCGGTCCTGCGGAACCCGGTCGGGGGCGGGCCGGGCCGGGCGGGACGGCGGGCGGAGCGCGCTCGGGTCGGGCTCCAGCAGGGGCATGGCCACTCCTCACGTCGTCGCTGCCCGCCACCGCCCGGTCAGCAGCGCAGGCCCTCCGGCCCGCCGGTCCCTCCCATCAGAGCGGCCAGCAGCCCGCCCAGCTCCTCGCGCTGGTCGGCACTCAACGGAGCCAGGATGTCCTCCGCCGCCGCCCGGCGGGCGCCACGCAGCTCGCGCAGCGCGTGTCGCCCGGAGTCCGTCAGTTCGATGCGGATGACGCGGCGGTTGGTGGGATCGGGCACCCGGCGCACTTTTTCCGCCGCCTCCAGGCCGTCGACCAGCGTCGTCACGGCGCGGGGCACCACTTCGAGGCGCTCCGCCAGGTCGGCCATGCGGGGCGGCGACGAGTAGTGGGCGAGCGTGCGCAGCAGACGCGACTGGGCGGGCGTGATGCCGAGCCCGCACTGCTCGAGATGGCGCTTCTGAATGCGGTGGACGCGGCGGGTCAGGCGCAGCAACTGCTCGGCGAGCAGGCCGTCGGCGTCTGGGGTGCTCATACGGGAACGATATCAGGACCTTGTGCATTGTGAGTATAGGTAACAATGAGCTATGCTCCAGCCGTCAGCCGTCAGCCGTCAGCCGTCAGCCGTCAGCCGTCAGCCGTCAGCCGTCAGCCGTCAGCCGTCAGCCGTCAGCCGTCAGTTCGTCCGGTGATCGGGCGGTCGGGCGGTTCGGCCCCGTCACAGTCATCCCATCCGCGTAGGAGCCCATGCATCACGACGAATCCACCTGGACGCCGCCCGCTCCGTCGGAGGAGCACCCGCGGCAGATGCGCCGTATCCTCCGGCTTTTCGTCCCCTACCGAGGTCGCCTCGCCGCCGTAGGACTGCTGGTCTGCGCATCCTCACTGGTCTCGGTCGCCACGCCGTTCCTGCTGAAGGAGATCCTCGACACCGCGATCCCCCAGAGGCGGACGGGCCTGCTGAGCCTGCTCGCCCTCGGCATGATCGTCAGCGCCGTCGTCACCAGCGTCTTCGGCGTACTGCAGACCCTCATCTCCACGACGGTCGGCCAGCGTGTCATGCACGATCTGCGCACCGCCGTCTACGGACGGCTGCAGCGGATGTCGCTCGCGTTCTTCACCCGAACCCGAACGGGTGAGGTGCAGTCGCGCATCGCCAACGACATCGGAGGCATGCAGGCCACCGTCACCTCGACCGCGACGTCCCTCGTCTCCAACCTCACCGGGGTCGTCGCGACCATCGTCGCGATGGTCGCATTGGACTGGCGGCTCACCGTTGTCTCACTGCTCCTGCTGCCGGTGTTCGTGTGGATCAGCCGCCGGGTCGGGCGCGAGCGCAAGAAGATAGCGACCCAGCGGCAGAAGCAGATGGCCGCCATGGCCGCCACCGTCACCGAGTCGCTCTCCGTCAGCGGCATTCTGCTGGGCCGCACGATGGGCCGTGCCGAGTCGCTGACGCATTCGTTCGCCGATGAGTCCGAGCGTCTGGTCGACCTCGAGGTGCGTTCCAGCATGGCCGGTCGCTGGCGGATGTCCGTCATCACCATCGTCATGGCGGCCATGCCCGCGGTGATCTACTGGGCCGCGGGCATCGCCTTCGAACTCGGCGGCCCCACGGTGTCGATCGGTACGCTCGTCGCCTTCGTCTCGCTGCAGCAGGGCCTGTTCCGGCCGGCCGTCAGTCTGCTGTCCACCGGCGTCCAGATCCAGACCTCGCTCGCGCTCTTCCAGCGCATCTTCGAGTATCTGGACCTGCCGATCGACATCACCGAGGCCGAGCGGCCGGTCCGTCTCGACCAGGTCAAGGGCGAAGTCCGCTTCGAGGACGTCGAGTTCCACTACGACGACAAGACCGGGTCCGTCCTCGGCGGAATCGACATCAGCGTGCCGGCGGGCGGCAGCCTGGCCGTCGTCGGGGCGACCGGATCCGGCAAGTCCACGCTCAGCTATCTGGTGCCGCGGCTCTACGACGTGACCGGGGGCCGCGTCACGCTCGACGGCGTGGACGTACGCGATCTCGACTTCGACACCCTGGCCCGCGCGGTGGGTGTCGTCTCCCAGGAGACGTATCTGTTCCATGCCTCCGTCGCGGACAATCTGCGTTTCGCCAAGCCCGACGCCGATGACGAGGAACTGGAGGCCGCGGCCCGCGCGGCACAGATCCACGACCACATAGCCTCGCTGCCCGACGGCTACGACACCGTCGTCGGTGAGCGCGGGCACCGATTCTCCGGAGGCGAGAAGCAGCGGCTCGCCATCGCGCGCACGATCCTGCGCGACCCTCCCGTGCTCATCCTCGACGAGGCGACCAGCGCCCTCGACACCCGTACGGAGCACGCCGTGCAGGAGGCGATCGACGCCCTGTCGGCCAACCGCACCACCATCACCATCGCGCACCGGCTGTCGACCATCCGTGGCGCCGACCGGATCGTGGTCCTGGACTCCGGGGCGATCGTCGAGCAGGGCACGCACGACGAGCTGTTGGAGCAGGAGGGGCGCTACGCCGCCCTGGTCCACCGGGACGCCCAACTGGAGCCGACAAGATGAACATATGCGAGGTTTATAGGACATATCGGGTTACCGTGCCCGCATGCAGACGAACAATCCGCGACGAGGCCCCCTGCGACTGACGCGCCGGGGCCGGATCCTCCTCATCGCGACCGGAGCCGCAATGGTGGCCGCCGGGGTCGCGGTGCCGTTGCTGCTCATGCCGGGTGGCGGCGATGAGGCGAGGCAGCCCGTGTCGCTGGTCATCCCCGAGGGGTGGCGAGCCGGACAGGTGTACGAGGCCGTGGACAAAATTCTTCGTGTGCCGGCGGGATCCACGAAGAAGGCCGCGAGCCAGGTCGATCTGAAACTTCCGCGCGACGCCGGCAAGAACCCGGAAGGGTACCTCTTTCCGGCCACCTATCCGGTCACCGAGAAGTCGACCCCGGAAACGCTGCTGGCGTACATGGTCGACACGGCGAACAAGCGGTTCGGCGGCGGCAAGGTCACGGCGGGCGCCCAACGCAACTCGCTGAACGCCTACCAGACGGTGACCGTCGCCAGCATCGTCCAGGCCGAGGCCGCCGACAAGAAGGACATGGGCAAGGTCGCGCGGGTCGTCTACAACCGGCTCGAACACGGTATGCCGCTCCAGATGGACTCGACCATCAACTACGCGCTGAACCGGAACTCGCCGACCACCACCCTGAACGACACGAAGATCGACAGCCCCTACAACACGTACAGCCGCATGGGGCTGCCGCCGACCCCGATCGCCAACCCCGGGGATGACGCCATGCGGGCGGCCCTCAACCCGACTCCCGGCAACTGGCTGTACTTCGTCACCGTCAAACCGGGTGACACCCGCTTCACCGCGGACTTCGAGCAACAGCAGAAGAACGTGACGGAGTTCAACCAGTACCACCAGAGTGCCAAGCCCTCCGGTACACCGACGGCACTTCGGTGACCCGTCCGGCCGCGGCCCCGGTCCTCAGGCCGCGGCCGGCACCTCCGCCAACAGCCGCCTGATGTCCGTCACCGCGGCGCGCCCGGCCCGATTGGCGCCGATCGTGCTCGCGGAAGGCCCGTAGCCGACGAGATGGACACGTGGGTCGGCGACGGCACGGGTCCCCTCGACGCGGATGCCGCCGCCCTGCTGGCGCAGTCGCAGCGGCGCCAGATGGTCGATCGCAGCCCGGAATCCGGTTGCCCAGAGGACCACATCGGCCTCGACCCGGCTCCCGTCGTCCCACTGCGCACCTTCCGGTGTGAGGCGCGCGAACATCGGGAGGCGCTCCAGAACGCCCTGGGCCCGTGCCGCGCGGACCGCGTCGTTGACGCCGAGGCCCGTGACCGACACCACGCTCTGGGGCGGCAGCCCCTGCCTGACCCGCTCCTCGACCAGGGCGACGGCGGCGCGCCCGTGACTCTCGTCGAAGGGCCCCTCGTGGAAGACCGGCGGCCTGCGCGTCACCCATGTCGTCGCGGCCGCGTACGGAGCGATCTCCATCAGATGCTGGGTGCCCGACGTGCCCCCGCCCACCACGATCACCCGCAGCCCGGCGAACTCCTCGGGGCCCCGGTACTGCGCGGTGTGCAGCTGCCGGCCCCGGAAGGTCTCCTGTCCCGGGTAGCGCGGCCAGAAGGGGCGGTCCCAGGTGCCCGTGGCGTTGATCAGTGCCCGCGGGGCCCACGGTCCCGCGGACGACTCGACGAGTAGTCGTCCCTCCTGCCCCTCCCGCACGGCATGTACATCCACCGGACGCCGCACCGGCACGTCGAAGGCGCGCTCGTACCGGTCGAAGTACTCGCCGATCACTTCGGCCGACGGGCGCGAGGGGTCCGCATCGGTCAGCTCCATGCCGGGCAGGGCATGCATGCCATGCACCTTGCCGTACGTCAGCGTCGGCCAGCGGAACTGCCAGGCGCCGCCCGGGTGTGGCGAGTGATCGAGGACCACGAAGTCCCGTTCCGGTTCGAAACCGGTCCGACGCAGGTGATAGGCGCTGGACAGACCCGCCTGTCCAGCGCCTATGACGACCACGTCCACGTCCTGTGCCGCGTTACGCGCCCCGATGTTGTTCACGCTTCCACTAACTCTGTCGTGGTGCGAGATCTTCCCCGGCAGCCGGGGATACCGGGAGCTACCTCCCTCCGGCCACCAGCAGCGGCGCCCCGCCCGGAGCCGAGGCCGGGCGTCCGTTCGCCGCCGGAACCCCGGACAGGGGCGACGGCGGAATGCGGGGCAGCAGCCCGCGGCTTGCCAGGTCGGGGAGCACGCCCTCGCCGAACCAGTACGCCTCCTCCAGATGCGGATACCCGGAGAGCACGAAGTGCTCGATGCCGAGCGCGTGGTACTCCTCGATCCGGTCGGCGACCTCGGTGTGGCTCCCGACCAGCGCCGTGCCCGCGCCCCCGCGCACCAGACCCACGCCCGCCCACAGGTTCGGGGAGATTTCCAGGCCGTCCCGGGAACCACCGTGCAGGGCGAGCATGCGCTGCTGCCCTACCGACTCGCTCCTGCCGAGCGCCTGCTGGGCGGCGGCGACCGTGTCCGCGTCGAGGTCGTCGAGCAGCCGGTTCGCGGTCGCCCATGCCTCCGCCGACGAGTCCCGCGAGATGGTGTGCAGGCGGATACCGAAGCGCACCGTGCGCCCCTCCCGCTCGGCGAGACCACGGATCCAGTCGGTCTTCTCCTTGACCTGCTGCGGCGGCTCGCCCCAGGTCAGATAGACGTCCGAGTGCCGCGCGGCGACCGGGCCCGCGGCCGGTGAGGAACCGCCGAAGAAGATCTCCGGAAGCGGGTCCGGCGGCAGCGCCGTCAGCCCGCCCTCGATCCGGTAGTGCTCACCGGCGAAGTCGAACGGCCTGCCTTCCCACACCCCGCGCACCACGGACAGGAACTCGTCGGTGCGGGCGTAGCGCCGGTCATGGTCCAGGTGGTCGCCGAACCGCCGCTGCTCGGTCGAGTCGCCGCCCGTGACGACGTTCAGCAGCAGCCGGCCACGGGTGATGCGCTGATAGGTGGCCGCCATCTGCGCCGCCAGCACCGGCGAGATGACGCCCGGCCGGAACGCCACCAGGAACTTCAGCCGATCGGTGTGCTGCGCCAGTGCAGCCGTGGTCAGCCAGGCGTCCTCGCACCATGTGCCCGTCGGTGTCAGCACGGCCTCGAAGCCCAGCTGCTCCGCGGCCTTGGCGATCTGCGTCAGATAGTCGATGTCGGGCGCCCGCACTCCGCCGACCGGGGTGATGCGGGAGCGCGTGATGCCGCCGTCCGTGTAGGCATGCCGGTCGACCAGCGTCCGGCCGTCACCGCCGGTGGGCAGGAACCAGTGAAGGTGCACGGTCATGGTTCAGGACTCCTTGTACGTGAGCGGGGCGGTGGTCGACGGCGGCAGGTCGCCGTTGAAGCGGGGGTCCACGAAGCTGCTGAAGTCGATCTTCCGGGGGATCAGTTTCAGGTCGCTGAAGGCGTCGGCGATCCGCTGTTCCGATGCGACGGCGGCCTTGTCCACGGCGACGGGCACGCGTGTGCCGTTGCTGCGCTTCACCGAGGCGAGTGCAACGTCGTAGGGAAGGCCGGTGTCCTTCGCCCAGACCTTCGCCCACTGCTCGGGGTGCTGGTGGACCCAGACCTGGGCGCGGTTCAGGCGCCTGAGGTAGTCGGCTATGGCAGCGGCCTTCTTCTTGTCCTCGAGTGCGCCGGGCGCCGCGACCTGGAAGCCGAGGCCGTTCACCAGGCCTTCGCCCGTGGTGAGGATGCGGCCCTGCTTCGCCTGGAGCACCTGTGAGGTGTACGGGTCCCAGACCGCCCACGCGTCCACCTTGCCGCTCGTGAAGGCGGCCAGCGCGTCCGCGGGCTGGAGGTATCTGACCTTGACGTCCCGCAGGGTGAGCCCGACCGCCTTCAGCGAGGCGATCAACTGGTAGTGCGCGGAGGAACCCTGAGCCACGGCGACCGACTTGCCCTTGAGGTCCCGTGGACTCGTCAGGGGTGAGTGACGGGGGACGAGGATGGCCTCGCCCTTCGACGTACCGTGGGACGCCGCCACGACGGCAATCTTCGAGTCGGCGCCCGCGGCGAAGACCGGCGGGGTGTTGCCGACACCGCCGATGTCGACGGCCTCGGCGTTGATGGCCTCGAGGAGCGGCGGGCCCGAGGTGAAGGTCGACCAATGGATCCTGTAGTCGATGTCGTCGAGTTCTCCGGCAGCGCGCAGTACCGCCTCGGAACCACCCTTCTGGTCCCCGACGTTGAGCGTGAGGGAGCCCTTGCCGTCGGTGCGGCCGCCGCCCGCGCCACCGGACGAGGTGTCGGCGGACGAGATACCGGAGCAGGCGGAGAGCAGAAGGGCCAGGGGGAGGAGCAACAGTGCGGGGGCTGGACGTTGTTGCATGCTGGGTCCGTTCGATCCGTTCATGAGCAGGGGTGGCCCGGTTGGGCCGGCGAGAGGGGACAGAGGGAGGGAGCGGGGAGCACCGAGGGCGTCAGGACCGGCCGGCAGCTCGGGCGTCCGTCGTCGTGTGGACACCGAGGCGGTTCAGGAGACGTGCGCGCAGCTCCGCGAAGCGCGGGTCGGCGATGTCGCGCGGACGGTCCAGGCCGACCCGGGACTCGTGCGCGATGACGCCGCTGTCCATGACCAGCACCCGGTCGGCGAGCAGCAGCGCCTCCTCCACGTCGTGGGTGACCAGCAGTACGGCGCAGCCGCGGCGCTGCCACAGTTCACCCACGAGCCGCTGTGCCCTGATCCGCGTCAGCGCGTCGAGCGCGCCGAACGGCTCGTCGAGCAGCAGCAGATCGGGCTCGCGGACCAGAGCGCGGGCCAGGGACGCACGCTGGGCCTCGCCGCCGGAGAGCGTCTTGGGCCAGGCGTCCGAGCGGTGCGCGAGGCCGACCTCGGTCAGCGCCTTCTCGGCGACCACGCGCTCGGGTCCGCCGGGTACTCCGAGCAGCACATTGCGCCACACCTTCTTCCACGGCATCAGTCGCGGGGCCTGGAAGGCCACGGCCTTGCGCCGGGGGACGAGCACGCTGCCCTCGATGTCACGGTCGAGCCCCGCGAGGATCCGCAGCAGTGTGGACTTTCCGCAACCGCTGCGTCCGAGCAGAGCCACGAATTCGCCCGCCCGTACGTCGAGGTCGAGGCCGTCGATGACGGCGCGGCCGCCGAAGGTGCGTGTGAGCCCCTGCACGCGGACCGCGGAGCGGCCGCTCTCCGGGGCACCTTCCGGGCCGATGCCGTCGGCCGCCCGCCGTGTCGCGGGCAGGGTCTGAGCGGGGGTGCCGGGCACGGCGGTCACCGCCCCGTGAACGTCGGACGCCATTGCAGCAACAGCCTTTCGAGAGTGCGTACCACGAAGTCGGCGATCAGGCCGAGGAAGGCGTAGACGATGAGGCAGACCACGATCACGTCGGTCCGCAGGAAGTCGCGCGCCTGCACCATCAGAAATCCGATGCCGGCGTCGGCGTTGACCTGCTCGGCGAAGACGAGGGCGAGCCAGGCGATACCGAGCGAGTAGCGCAGCCCGGTCATCGCCCCGGGGAGTGCGCCCGGCAGGACGACGTGGCGCACCAGTCCCCAGCGGGACAGGCCGAGTGACTCCCCGGCCTCGATCAGCTGTGCGTCGACGCCACGGATGCCCGCGTACACATTCAGATACAGCGGGAAGGAGACGCCCAACGTGATGATGGCGATCTTGGGGGCCTCGCCGATGCCGAACCAGATGATGAACAGCGGAATGAGCCCGACGAACGGCACCGTGCGCAGCATCTGGACGGTCGTGTCCACCAGGTCCTCGCCGATGCGGAAGAGTCCGGCGAGAAGCGCGAGCGTCGTGCCGACGACGGTGCCCAGCAGCAGGCCTCCCGCGACACGCTGAAGCGAGACCCCCATCGCGGACGGCAGTGAACCGTCGGCGATCAGATGACCGCCCACCCGGGCGATGGTGCCGGGGGACGCGAGCACGGACGTCGCCAACACGCCCGTGGCGCTGAGGATCTGCCACACGATCAGCAACAGGACCGGGCCGGTGGTGCGGCGGAGCCAGCGGGGGACCCGGGCGCGGCGGGCGGAGGACGGGACGAGGGCCTCCAGCTGGAGGGAGGCGGAGACCTGCGCCACGGCCGCCCGGCTTCCACTCCGGACATCGACCTTGGAAATGTCCTGAGTGCCGGTTGGGGCGGGCGAACCGGGCGGGGCATGACTGATGCTCACGAGGGCTCCATGGCAGGAGGGGGGAGGCAAGAGGGAGGTGGAGAGCCGAGGAGTCCGCCATCCGGGACCGCAGGAACGCAGTCGGCAGGCCGAAGTCACCAGCACCGAAGCCGGCAGGCCCAAGTTCCCGGGAACGAAGTCCCCGGGGCCGATGTCAGCAGGACCGAAGGCGGCTGGACGGGAAGGCGTTGGCCGGGCGAGGCGTTACGCCCGACTGACGGACGGGCCGCAGTGCTTCAGCGGCTCGGTCCGGACACCCCGGCGACCGCACAAGGGCAACAGACAGCCCGGGTACGGCCATGGGATGCGACGGGAGCCGCGGAGCGGGAAGTTGAGGTGAAAGGGCGTCAGTGCCCGCGGCGACACGCGGCGGAGGCCACCCGCAGCAGGTCGATGTGACCGCGCGTGGTGAGCAGAACTGAACGCAACATGCGGCTGAAAGTAGCCACAGTGCCGCCGCGTGGTCAACGGCGTCTCGAAAGGCGGACGCAGGGTCCGGGGAACGAGCGTGCCTCGCGGTCCTCGTGGCGCCAAGTGCGCGACGATGGACCCATGTCGGATGCCTTCACCACCCGTGTTCTGCAGATCGCCACCGGATCGGCCGAGACCGTCAAGGACCTCACCCGGGACTGCGAGTCCTTCCTGGCGGAGGTCGCGGCGGGCCGCGACGGCCTGCTCAACATCTTCGTCCCGCATGCCACGGCCGGGATCGCGATCATCGAGACTGGCGCCGGCAGCGACGACGATCTGCTCGCCGCGCTGCACACCCTTCTGCCGGCCGACAACCGCTGGCAGCACCGCCACGGCAGCCCCGGCCACGGCCGTGACCATGTGCTCCCCGCCTTCGTCCCGCCGCACGCGACGCTGCCGGTGCTGCGGGGAAGCCTGGAACTGGGGACGTGGCAATCGGTCTGCCTCGTCGATACGAACAGGGACAACCCGAACCGGAACGTCCGACTGTCGTTCCTGGGTTGAGGCGGCGCGGAGGGACGACCGTGGCCCGGATGTCCGGCCGCTCCCAGCAGGCCCGGGGGCAGTCAGCGGGTCGATCGACGAGACCTTCAAGGGACAGCTCGACCTTGAGCGCCGCCGAGGTCGCACCCCGGCGGTGCGATCGGGCGCGTGCTCCGGCGGATCCCCGCGCCGACCGCTGCCATTGGGCACAACCACCACACCCGCCGGCCGGTCATGCGGTCACTGACAGCCCGTGATCAGTGACGCGGAAGACGCTCGTCGGCGCGGCGCGGCGCGGCGCGGCGCGGCACTGCACGACACGGCACTGCGCGGCACTGCACGACACCGAGCCGGAGCGGCTGTCCTCACAGCGAGTCCGACCGAGGCCGCTGTCGGCGGGGGGTGCCGGGGGCCGAGACCCCTGGGGGAGTCCCGGCCCGCAGCCCTGCACTCGCGCTACTTGCCATCCAGCGCCGCCACCAGCTGCGGCAGGTCGCCGCCGGCCACGATGAGGGCCAGGTGATCGTGGAAATCCCTGCTGCTGACGATCAGGCCGTCGCGGACCCGCAGCACCTGGATGTTGGCGACCTCGAAGTTCCGCTCCGTCACCCGGTGGTGCACCTGGTAGGTCCATTCGGCGACGATCACCTCCGGGTCGTCGGTCTCCCGGATCACCACATTCGTCGAGGTCAGCTCCACGGGCGAATGCACGGCGACCTCCGCGAACCGCTCCTCGAGTGCGGCCCGCCCCTCGAACCGGCGCGGTCCGACCGGCTGGAAGACAGTCTCCACCAGGGCGTCCTCGGCGTAGAGCTCGGCCAGCTCCGAGAAGCGCCCCGCGGTGATGCCCTTGAGCAGCTTCTGGAAGACCTCGCGCGGTGACAGCGTTTCAGACATGATCAACCCCCAGCCGGCTACGTCGCTAGAATCGGACTAGCGACTCCGGTTTCAAACGATACGGACTGGCGACTCCGGTTGTCCAGGGTGACTCTGCCGTCGGCGGGGAAGGGTGGGAGGGATGAGCGGCGCTCGGGAACGTCCGCTGCGGGCGGACGCGGCCCGTAACCGGGCCAAGCTGCTGGACGTCGCCACGGAGGTGTTCACCACCCGCGGCGTCGGCGTGCCGACCGAAGAGATCGCCCGGGCCGCCGGGGTCGGGGTCGGCACGCTCTTCCGGCACTTCCCGACCAAGGAGGCACTGCTGGAGGCGGTGATGGTGCGCAGGCTGGAGGCGATCGCCGCCCAGGCCGCGCAGCTGGCCGCCGAGTCCGAGCCCGCCGAGGCCTTCTTCGGCTGCTTCCGTCTGGTGATCGACCGGTCCGAGGGCAAGAACGAGTTCGCCCAGGCACTCGCCGCTGCCGGGGTGGACGCGCACGAGGCCCTGCGGGAGTCCAGTGCGGTGATCCAGGCGCAGCTGGCCGAGCTACTGGTCGGGGCGCAACAGGCCGGGGCGGTCCGTCCGGAGCTGGGCCTGCCGGAGCTGATCGCCCTGCTGGTCGGCACCAGCGCGACGATGGAGCACCTCGGAGCCGACCGGGCGGCCCGGCAGCGGATCTTCGAGGTGGTCTTCGACGGGTTGCGGCCGCGCTGAACCGGGCGCGTCGGAATCCCCCCGGGCCTTGCGCAACGGACCGCGGGTCGGCCCGCCGTTGCGAGGGTCGGCGGCCTGCCCCCTGGGGTCGATCATCGGGGCACCCGAGGAGCCCCGATCTTCCTGGCCGGAAGTGCGGTGGGTATCGGTCCGGGAGGGGTCAAGGGCGGCTCCGTCATCGGGGGCGTCGGGGATTCGAACAGCCCGACACCGAGGGATTCCGCCGTCTTTCGTGGAGGCGAATCAGGAAATTCCGAGCCGAGAGCTGCGATTGACTTTCCTCGGGCAACGAAAGGGGTTCTTCCGCAGGGGACGTGCGTTGGCGTTGACCGACGTACCGATCCGGTGCTGCCGCGAGGCCGAGGCTTGGCGGCACGGGTGAAATTGGTGCGGATGTGTGCACCGTGCTAAACTTGACAATAGTTGCAGTTGTGGTTCCCGAAACTTCAATTGCCTTGGCGGCTGTATGGCGTCGGGCAATTTTGTATCTCCGGTGCTCATCCGGACGGGGTTCATTGTGGCAACGCAGGGGTTCACACGGTGTGGGCCCGCGGGCACTGCCCCCAAGGAGATGTGACATGGCTACTGGCACCGTCAAGTGGTTCAACGCGGAAAAGGGCTTCGGCTTCATCGAGCAGGACGGCGGCGGCCCGGACGTCTTCGCCCACTACTCGAACATCGCGGCCCAGGGCTTCCGTGAGCTCCAGGAAGGCCAGAGGGTGAACTTCGACGTCACGCAGGGCCAGAAGGGCCCGCAGGCGGAGAACATCACTCCCGCCTGACGTCGACGGTATGAGTTGGCTGGGGCCCCGCCTTGCGGCGGGGCCCCAGCTTACTGCTTTTTTGCATTCCGCTTCTTTCAGTGTCACATCCGGCCCGTTCTTGCAATTCATCCGGCTCATTCCTGTCGGGAATTCCTCGATGCGTGCCCTGCCGAGGAAGGTTCTCCATGAGCCGTTCAGCTCGCACGAACGACCGTTTCCGTCCACAGGGTCAGGGCCGCCCCGGCGCCGGTCCCGATGACACCGGGCGCCGTCCCTCCGCGCCACAGGGGGAGTTCGCGCTGCCGGTCACCGTCACCCCGGCCCTCCCCGCGGTTGCGACCTTCGGTGAACTGGACATGCCCGTCGAGTTGCTGAAGATGCTCACCGGTCTCGGCGTGAACGAGCCCTTCCCGATCCAGGCCGCCACGCTGCCGAACTCCCTCGCAGGACGTGACGTCCTGGGCCGCGGGCGCACCGGATCGGGCAAGACGCTCGCCTTCGGTCTGGCGCTCCTCGTGCGCACGGCCGGGCAGCGTGCCGAGTCGCGGAAGCCGCTGGCCCTGATCCTCGTCCCCACGCGTGAGCTGGCCCAGCAGGTCACCGATGCGCTCACACCGTACGCCCGGTTGCTGAAGCTGCGGCTGGCCACTGTGGTCGGCGGCATGTCGATCGGCAGGCAGGCCGGCGCACTGCGGGCCGGGGCCGAGGTGGTCGTCGCGACTCCTGGCCGCCTCGTGGATCTCGTCGAGCGCAAGGACTGCCGCCTGGACCGAGTGAACATCACCGTCCTGGACGAAGCCGACCAGATGGCGGACATGGGTTTCATGCCTCAGGTCACCGAACTGCTGGACCAGGTACGTCCCGACGGCCAGCGCATGCTGTTCTCGGCCACGCTGGACCGCAACATCGACCTTCTGGTCCGTCGTTACCTCCATGACCCGGTGGTCCATTCGGTCGACCCGTCGGCGGGCGCGGTCACCACGATGGAGCATCACGTGCTGCAGGTGCACGGAGCCGACAAGTACGCCACCGCCACCGAGATCGCTGCCCGCGACGGGCGCGTGATCATGTTCCTGGACACCAAGCATGCCGTCGACCGGTTCACCAAGCACCTGCTGAGCAGCGGTGTGAAGGCCGCGGCGCTGCACGGCGGGAAGTCGCAGCCCCAGCGCACCCGTACCCTGGCGCGGTTCAAGACCGGAGACGTCACGGCGCTGGTGGCCACCAACGTCGCGGCCCGGGGCATCCACATCGACGACCTCGATCTCGTCGTCAACGTCGACCCGCCCGGCGACCACAAGGACTACCTGCACCGCGGTGGCCGTACGGCCCGCGCCGGCGAGTCCGGCAGGGTCGTCACGCTGGTCCTCCCCGACCAGCGCCGGGACATGGCCCGTCTCATGTCCGACGCGGGCATCAGGCCGCAGATCACGCAGGTCCGCTCCGGCGAGGCCGAGCTGAGCCGCATCACCGGCGCCCAGGCCCCCTCCGGTGTCCCTGCCGACGGCAGCGGGCCGGTCGCGGAGCGCCCGAAGCGCGGCGGCGCCCCCTTCCGCGGTCTGGGCACCCGCCCGGGCCGGCCCGACGGCGGTGGCGAGACTCGCCGGTCCGCTGAGGCACGTCGGCTTGCCGAGGCCCGCAAGGCAGCCCGGGTCCGTCGCGGCGCATAGGCCGGCAACGGTGCCCTCGTACGCTGTGTGCGTGAATCAACCCGGCTTGCGCCACACGGAGATGTGCTTGGTGGAGTCCTGGTTGAACGGCGCCCCGTCCCAGTCCGCGACGCGTCGTTCCAGCTCGAGCCCCGCGATCCGTGCCATCAGGTCGAGCTCCGCCGGCCACGCGTACCGGTGCCGGGAGCTGCCGCGGCGGTAGCAGCCGTCGTGGCCGTCGCGGGTGAAGTGGTGCGAGACCAGGATCTGCTCGACCAGGTCGAAGGTGTCGAAGCCGAGATGCCGCTCGGAGACGTCGAACGGCACCGCGACCTGCCCGGGCGGCAGGAACCGCAGCGGCGGTACGCCCAGCTCGATGACGAACCGGCCGCCGGGCGCCAGATGGCGTGCGGCGTTGCGGAAGCACTCGACCTGCTCGTCCTGCGTGAGCAGGTTCGTGATGGTGTTGTAGACGAGATAGACCAGGGTGAACTCGCCGGGGACGGCTGTCGTGGCCATGTCCCCGACGGTGACCGGGAGCCTGCCCTCGTCGATCTTGCGCCGCAGGACCGCCGCCATGTGCTCGGACAGTTCGATGCCCACCACCGGCACGCCTCGTTCCCGGAGTGGGACGCCCACGCGTCCGGTTCCGATGGCGAACTCCAGCGCCCGGCCGTCTCCGGCGAGTTCGGCAAGGAAGGCGAGAGTCGGTCCGAGCACGGCGGCCGAGGACATCTCGCTCTCCTCGGCGTCGTAGCGGCCGGCGGTCGCACGGGTCCATAGCTCACTGCTCGTCACGGGCCGCCACTTTGCCGGGCACGGCGGGGCGCTGTCGACGCACTTACCTTCCGCCCCGTAACCGCTCGTCGGCGGGGAACGTGCCGCGTCGGAGGACTACGGACCGACCGAACGCCCGCCGCGCTCGCCCGGTGCCACTCCACACGGCCGCGCGTACACGCCGGGCCGCGGTGCAGCAGTCCGCGACCCGGACGCGGCGACGGACCCCGACGACGGAGGGCACTCTGTCGGTCCGTGCGACAGCGCCGTTCGCCCTGCAGTGCGGGACCCGCAGCCGTCAGCGGCGCGGACGCTCGAAAGTGAGAAGCAGGCCCTCGACCGCACCGGGCCCTATACGGCCCTTGACGTCGGCGGACGTGATCGCCTTGAGGGCCCAGCCGTCCTCGGCGTGCTTGTTGAGAACCTTCTCCAGCTTGCCGCTGTCCAGCGCGTCTCCGATCAGTGACTCGCGGAAGGTGACGACCTTGTATTCGAGTGCGTAGGGGTTGCTCATGGCTGGGGCCTTTCGTGGACGGACTGGCTGACGGAAGCGGGGACAGCCAATCACCGTTCGCCGTCGCTCCACACGGCGGGGTGGGGGTCATGTCATCGGTGGGTCCACGGCGTTCGCCGGCCGAGCACTTCTCGCCCGCTCCTCACCTGCACGGCCACCCGAGGGGCTGTGCAGGCGACGGCGGCGGAGATGGGGCGCACCGGACGTGAGCAGGCACGCCGCATCCGGGCGGGGCGGGACACTGCGCCGGCAGAGCGGCTTCGACCACTGTCCCGCGCGGCGGGCCACCGACCCCTCCTGCACCGTCCGGCAGCATCTGCGACGCATCGCCGGGGCGATCGAGGATGGGCGCGCAGCAATCAGAGCGTGATCAGAGTGTGGCCATACATTGTCTACCCGTAAGTAACTTTGGCGTGTTTCCCTGCCGTTCAAGTCGTGGCCATGACAGGCGTGCGGGCGGTCGGACCACCGTTGCCGCGCCGGGCCGACAAGAAAAGAGGGAACGGTATGGCAGGACGTGGAGTGAGCCGAAAGCTCGGCGCGGGGGCAGCGGTCATGATGCTGGGGCTGGGTGGGACGGCCGCCGGCACCGCATCCGCGGCGGCGGCGCCGCGAGCGGAGGCGCGCACCGCCGCGAGCATCTCGGCCCCGGCCGCGAACGTACCGGCTTCGGCCAAGGGCCTGGCGGCCCCGCTCGGAACGCCGGCGGCCCAGGCGGCCGGCGTCGACTACGGCACCTGGCAGCGCGACGTACAGGCCGTCATCGACCAGGCGAAGCCGTACGTCGCCGAGCGCACCGCCCATGCGGCCGGCCAGAAGCTCGCCATCGTCTTCGACGTGGACAACACCACGCTGGAGACCGACTTCCACCCCTGGTACCAGTACCCGACCCCGGCCGTCGGGCCCTCCCTTGACCTGGCCCGGTACGCCAAGTCCCGTGGTGTGGACGTGTTCTTCGTGACAGCCCGCCCGGGCATCATCGAGGGCATCACCAAGTACAACCTGAAGTCCGTGGGCTACCCGGTCTCCGGGATCTACGTGCGTGATCTGGCGGACCTCTTCGACGAGGTCAGCGCCTACAAGACCGCCAAGCGGGCCGAGATCGAGGCGCAGGGCTACACGATCATCGCCAACGTGGGCAACCACGACTCCGACCTGGCCGGCGGCCACGCCGAGCGGACGTTCAAGCTGCCCGACTACGACGGCAAGTTGTCGTAACCGGTCACCAGGTGTCCGCAGAGGGCCTGGAGGGCTCCGGTGCGCCGGAGCCCTCCAGTGCCGTCAGCGCCCACGGGGCGGGATCAGGAGGGCGGAGCGGGCGGACCGGGCGACGCTTTCGGAACCGCCGCACCGAGCCCCAGCCAGTCCAGGGCCTGCCGGGCTCCGAAGTCCCGCTGCCCGCCGCGGAACAGCAGGTCCGCCCCCGCGAACGCCGGGTCGTCGGCCTGCGCCGTCACATACGGAACGGCGATGCAGCGCATGCCCGCCGCGCGCGCTGCCGCCGCCCCCGCAGCCGCGTCCTCCAGGACCACGCAGTCCTCCGGTGCCACGCCCAGCCGGCGTGCGGCCTCCAGGAACACGTCCGGAGCGGGCTTGCCGTGCGCGACCTCGTCGGCCGAGACGGCCAGCGGAAGCAGTGCGGCGAGTCCCGAGCCCGCCAGGACGGCATGAATGGCCTCCGGTGAGGAACCGGACGCCACGGCCATCGGCACCCCGGCCTCGTACAGCCGCTCCACGAACAGGCGCATCTCCGGGTAGACCGGTGTGGCCGCGCGGGCCAGCTCCAGGTAGCGGCGGTTCATGTCCGCGAGCAGTTCGCCGACGGTCGCGCCGATGCCGTGGCGCTCCCTGAGCAGTCGCATCGTCTCCAGGGTGCTGATCCCGACGTAGGCCTCGTGGTCCGCCCAGGTGAAGTCGGTGATGCCGTGCTCGGCGAGCAGGCCGCGCTCCGCCTCGAAGTAGTTCGGTTCGCTGTCGACGAGGGTGCCGTCCAGATCGAGGACCACGGCGAGGCGGCGCAGGTTCATGGCCTCCAGGATTCCAGTGGCGTGCCGAAGGTCAGCGCTGGGGGCGTGCCGCGCGGCCGATGGACTGCACGAGCGGCAGGAGCCGGTGCGGGACGCGCTCGCGCAGGGCGACCTCGGTGCGGGTGCGCACCACTCCGGGCAGCTGGATCAGCTGCTGGATGACGTCCTCCAGGTGGGCATTGTCCCGGGCGACGACACGGGTCAGCAGATCGCCTCCGCCCGTGATCGAGAACGCCTCGATGATCTCCGGCACGGCCGCGAGCGCGTCGCCCACATCGTCCAGATGCCCTTGAGTGACCTCGATGTGGACGAACGCCAGCACCGGATGACCGAGGGCCGCGGGCGACAGGGAAGGTCCCGTCCCGGTGATCACGCCGTCCCGTTCGAGACGGTCCAGACGGGCCTGGAGGGTCCCCCGGGCGACACCCAGGATCCGGGCGTACTCGCGCACGCTCGTGCGCGGCTGTTCCAGGAGCAGCCGCAGGATGCGGGTGTCCAGTTCGTCGACGGCCATGGTCCGTTGGCCTCCTCCCGGTCGCTGATCTCCTTCCAGGACTGTACCAATGGCGCAGCCCGGGCCCGGCCTGTTGAGCCACTGCCCCGGTCTTTGCTAATCCTGTCCGTATCGATGGCGCTGCGCAGCGCCGGACGGCAACGGGGCCGTCCGGAACCCGCGGCGCCTTTCCCATGTCCGCGGGACGCCGGCCGAGGGCTGGCCGTCCGACGACGGACGGATGCCCGAACCAACAAGCGGGCCGAACAGGAAGTCGGGGCGGGCGTACGACGGTGAAGAAGATGTTCATGGCTCCGGACCCGGGGCTGGTACGGCTGCGTGTGTCCCTGCGCGCGGTGCTCGGCATCGGCCTCGCGGTCACCGCCGCGCAGCTCGCCGGACTCTCCCTCGTCGCCTCGATCACGGGCGGACTCGCCGCCCTCCTCTCGCTGTTCACGGTCGCCGACGCGACCGTGCGGCGCCAGGCCGTCACCACCGCGCTGCTGCCGGCCGCCGGGTTCCCCGTGCTCGCGCTGGCCACCGCACTGCACGCGCAGCCGCTAGTGCGCGACACGAGCTGGCTCGCGGTCGTCTTCGCCGGCGTGTACGCACGGCGCTGGGGTGCCCGCGGCAACGCCCTCGGCATCTTCGCCTTCATGATGTTCTTCACCACGCAGTTCCTGCACGCCGTACCGCAGCAGCTGCCCGAGCTGTACGGAGCGGTGGCGCTGGCGCTCGCCTCCGCCGCGCTCGTGCGGTTCGGCCTCTGGTGCCTGGAGCGGCGCGTCCCGCCGCCCGCAGCGCCCGCGCCGCTGGACGGCCGGGGACTCGCCAGGCCCGCGACACGGCAGGCCTTCCAGACGACGGCGGCCTGCGCGTTCGCGATGGCCGCCGGGCAGGTGCTGTCGCACGACCGCTGGTACTGGGCCGTCGGCACCGCCTGGTGGATCTTCGTGAACACCGCCTCGCGCGGCGAGACGCTGGTACGCGGCTTCCGGCGCGTCCTCGGCACGGTCGCCGGAATCGCCGCGAGCCTTCTGGTCGCCGTGCCCCTGCACGGCGCGCCTGCGCCGACCGCCGTCCTCGTGGCGGGCTGCGTCTTCGGCATCTTCTACTCGGCCCCGGTGTCCTACAGCTGGATGATGTTCTGCGTCACCGTCATGGCGGGCCTGCTGTACGGGCTGCTGGGCGTGCTGCACCCGGGCCTGCTGGCGCTCAGGTTCGCCGAGACGGCGGCGGGGGCCGTCGGCGCCGCGATCGCGGTCGCCCTGATCCTTCCGATCACCACCCACGCCGCGACCGACCAGTGGATCCGGCGCGCGCTGCATGCCGTCCACGTGTGCACCGGGGAGGCGGCGCGCCGCATCGCCGGGGACGAGGGCGCCGACCCCGCGCCGCACGTCGCGGAGGTCGAGGCGCTGCTCGGGCGGGTGCGGATGGCACTCGCCCCTCTGGTCCACCCCCTGAGCCCGCTTCGGGCGCGCAAGGCGCGGGCGCGTCAGGTGCTGGCGTTGCTCGACGACTGCGCGCGCGAGGTACGGGGCCTGGCCACCGTGGCCGCCCATCCCGTGGCCTCCCACGACGCCCGGCTGACGGCCGCCTGCGACCGTGTGGAATCGGCCATGGAGACCCTTGTCGGCGCGACGCCCCGGCATCCGATGACCGTGGTTCCCCCGGCCTCCGCCGAGGTGGAGCCGACCGCCGTCGATCACGGTGCGACCTGCGGTCGCGACCGCGCCGACGCCGCCGCTCACGGCCGTGGCCGCCACGTCCTCGTCATCGGCCGGCCCGGCTCGTCGGACGCCGTCGTCCGCCGCCCGGGCGGCGGGGACCCCCTCGCGCCCCACCCCGCGGCGGACCGTGCCCTGGCGCACCTCCACGGTCTTGAGGGAGCGCTCGTTGCACTTCATGCGCCCCTTCGCACTCCTCCGCGCTCCACCCTCGTCAACGCCTGACCCGCATCGCCACCCCAACGCGTGTGACACTCGCCCCGGATTGACGCAATTTCACCGGTCCCTCACAGGGTGGATCAGGGTTGCCCGGGGGTAACCCCTGCGGCATGTCCGCCCGGGATTGCGGGGCCGGAGGGGAGCGGCGGCCGCGGGAGCCGCCCGATTTGGGGGTACGTGATGGGGAAGTCCGCCCGCGACGACGCACGAGACTCGGCCATCGACGAGCCAGGTGGCTGGCTGGACAGGGCAGGGGACGAGGAGGCGACGGCGAGCCAGGTCTCCGGGTGTCCGGTGCACCGTGGCGGAGCGGCGGACCACCATGCGCGCCCACGCCTTCCACGGGCGCGTGAGTCCTCGCACGAACCCCGCTCCGCGACCGTGCCCCGCCTGACCCACGGCGCGATCGCCGCGGCGATCGACGGCGCCGCCTCGCCGAGCGCCGGCCCTGCCGAGGGCGGGCGCACGCCGGCCGCTCCCGGTCTGTGGGCCGAAGCCGTCGCCTTCATCACCCTGCGGCACCGCGAGGAGAAGCTCGGCGACCCCGGCCCGCGCCTCGCGGCCGTGTGGTCCGAGATCGCCGGGACGGGGACGTACCGGCACACGCCCGAGGAGCTCACCTTCGGCGCCCGGGTGGCCTGGCGGAACTCCAACCGGTGCATCGGGCGGCTCTACTGGCGCTCCCTGTGCGTGCGCGACCGCAGGGACGCCACGTCGGCCGAGGAGGTGGTCGACGGGTGCGTGGACCATCTGCGGCAGGCCACACGCGACGGCAGGATCCGACCGGTGCTCACGGTCTTCGCCCCCGACACGCCCGAGCGCCGGGGTCCGCGCATCTGGAACGAGCAGCTCATCCGCTACGCCGGATACCCGCGTCCCGACGGCGGCGTGCTCGGCGACCCCCGCAACACCGGGATCACCGCACTCGCCCGGCGGCTCGGCTGGCCCGGCGGCCCGGGCACCCCCTTCGACGTGCTGCCCCTCGTCGTCCAGGGCACCGACGACAAGCCGCGCTGGTTCCAGCTGCCGTCCGACGCCGTGCTCGAAGTGCCGCTCACGCACCCGGAGTACGCCTGGTGGGGCGAACTCGCCCTGCGCTGGCACGCAGTCCCCGCCCTGTCCGGCATGTGCCTGGAGATCGGCGGCATCTGCTACCAGGCGGCGCCGTTCAACGGCTGGTACATGGGCACCGAGATAGGAGCCCGCGACCTCGCCGACACCGACCGCTACGACCTGCTTCCCGTCGTGGCCGCCCGGCTCGGCCTGGACACGGGCACCGACCGCTCCCTGTGGAAGGACCGCGCGCTGGTGGAGCTGAATCGTTCCGTGCTGCACTCCTTCGACACGGCCGGGGTCACCGTCGCCGACCACCACACCGAGTCCCTGCGGTTCCTCACCCACCTCGAGCGCGAGCAGCGCGGCGGCCGCACCGTGGGAGCCGACTGGGCCTGGATCGTGCCGCCCATCTCCGGCTGCGCCACGCCCGTCTTCCACCGCACGTACGACACCGTCCAACAGCGTCCCGCCTTCGCGCAGCACCCGGAGGCCCTGGCCCGGGCACACGGCGCAACCGACGATCCCTTGGTCTAGACCGATCCCCGAGGGCTGCTACCGTCGGCCGCACCAGCAGGGCGCCGGTACGGCACCAGCGGCCGGGGTCCGGCACGGCAGCACCGGGCATCCGGCGGGGCCTCGGCGACAGGACACCGAGAGGGGACAGCAGTGGCAGTCGGTGGGTCACGAACCGGGCGCGCGTACATCGGATCCTTCACCGCGGCCGGGGGCCCCGGCGTCGTCACGGCGGCCGTCGACCCCGACAGCGGCGCCCTCACCCTGCTCGGCGCCTCGGACTCCGTCGCCGATCCCTCCTATCTCGCACTCGCCCCCGAGGGCGACCTGCTGTACGCGGTCAGCGAGACGGACGAGGGCGCGGTCGCCGTGTACCGCCTCACCGGCGGCACGGCCGAACCGGTCGGCAAACCGGTCCCGGTCGGCGGCAGCGGTCCCACCCACCTCGCCCTGCACGCCGGGTACGTCCTGACCGCCAACTACGTCTCGGGCGGCGTCTCCGCCCTCCGCGTGCGCCCCGACGGCAGCCTCGACACCGGCGTCCCGGAGGTCCTCCGGCACGAGGGGGCCGGACCGCATCCGCAGCGCCAGCAGGGGCCGCACGCCCATCAGGTGCTCCCCGACCCCAGCGGTCGCTGGGCGGTCAGCGTGGACCTCGGAACGGACTCGGTCCGGTCCTGCACCCTGGACGCCGCGGGCGGTCTCGTACTGCACCGGGAGACCGCGCTCCGGCCCGGCTCAGGCCCGCGCCACCTCGCGTTCCACCCGGACGGCGAGCACGCCTACGTCCTCAACGAACTCGCGCCGACCCTCACGGTCTGCCGCTGGGACGCCGCCGACGGCACGCTCCGGCCGCTCACCGAGATCCCCGTGCTGCCCGGCTCGCCGGACGGCGCCGCCTACCCCTCCGAGGTCGTCGTGGCGCCCGACGGCCGGTTCCTGTGGACGGCCACCCGTGGCGAGGACGTCATCTCCGTCCTCGCCCTCGATCCGGCGGGGGAGCGGCCCACCCTGACCGCCACGGTGCCCTGCGGCGGCCGCTGGCCCCGCGACCTGGCGCTGTCCGCGTCCGGCCGTCACCTCTACGTCGCGAACGAGCGCTCGGGCAACGTCACCTGGTACACCGTCGACCCGGACACCGGCGTCCCGCGCCGCGGCGGCTCGGTCCCGACTCCGGCGGCCGCGTGCGTGGTGCTCGCCTGATGCGGCTTTCGGCTGCGGGTGTGGTGTCTGCCTGAAGCGGTCCGCGGCGGCGTGCGTGGTGCCGCTAGAAGCGCCCAGCGGCCGCGTACGCGACGGTCGCCCGAGGCGGCCCGAGCCGACGCGGCCCGCGCCCGGCCCGTGGCCGAGCCGGCCCGTGCCCGACGCGGCCCGCGCGGCCCTGGCCGAGGCCGCCGTGGTCATGACCGAGGGCCCGCCCCCCATACTCGGGGAGCGGGCCCTCGTCGTCGTGCAGCGGCCGCCGTGGCGTCAGAGCACCGGCATGCCCGTGGCCTGCTGCGGGGCGATGCCCAGCGCCGCCGTGTACTTGGACAGCGCGAGCTTGCCGATCGCCGGGTAGGCGCCGAGCGGCTCCGCGGTGGCGCAGCCCGCCTCCTGCGCGGCGGCCTCCAGCAGTGCGGGCTCGATCTCCGGCCCGATCAGGTACGGCGCCAGCGCGAGCTGCGAGGAACCGGAGGAACGCAGCTGCTCGGCCGTCGCCGCGATGGCGCCCTCCTGGTCCAGCGCGGCCGCCATCACCGGCACTGCGAGACGTGCGGCCAGTAGCATGCCGGTGATCCCGGCGGCCTGCACGGCCTCGTCGCCGCCCACCGATGCGAGGATGATGCCGTCCGCCGCGGTCGCCACGGTGAACAGACGGGCGCGGTCGGCGCGCGCCAGCCCCGCCTCGGACAGGCGCACGTGCAGTGCCTCCGCGAGCAGCGGGTGCGGGCCGAGCACATCGGTCAGCTCGGCGGCGGCGCGGCTGTCCATGACGGCCTGCCGGATCGTACGCAGCTGGGCGCTGTCCGGGCCGGCCAGCAGCGGCACCACCACGGCCACCGGACCGTCGGGCTCGGCCACCTCGACACCGGCGGCACGGGCCTGCTCGTAGCGGGCGGTGCGCTCCGCGGCGGTGTGCGCCAGCACGGACTGCAGTGCGGGGAACTCGGCGTCGTTCCCCTCGACATACCCGATACGGGCGTCCAGGCCCGGCAGCTCGGAGCGGGCTATGCTCACGACCTCTTCGGCGAGGCCGCGTGTGGCGGTGCTGGGCGTCCCCGGCACGGCGAGAACCAGCGCCGGGGCGTTCTCCGGTGCGACCGCGGGTTCCGGGCGGCGGTGCCGTCCGGACTGTCGGGGTCGCGGCATTCGTACAGGCAGGCCGGACGCGGGCCCAGTGGGGGAGCTCATGGCGCCGCATGCTACTGGCTTTGGGTGCTTCCCTGTTCGGGGAGGGTGCAGGTGAGCGGTATCTGTCCGACTTTGTCTGATGAATAACGTACGGGTTTATAGTGCGGTAAGGTTCAACTGTCGTATTCTGATGGGCTGGAGAGGGCGTGGGATGGCGCGCCGTCCCCCTTGCGCCGGGTCGAACTGCCCGACGGGCGTCGTTCGGTCACCGACCGACCGGGCAGAAGCGGCGTGTGCCGGGCAAAAGGGGAAGACCCCGCGAGGTAGGGGAAAGCACCCGGCGGGTATCAGAAAACCTGCAGCATCCGCTCGTCGTGCGGGAGTGCCAGGCGGTCGTCGGCGAGGTCAACCGCGAGGCGTACGGCGCCGGCCAGCGGATCGCCCGCCGCGGACACGACCCGGGCCCGCGGCACCAGTCGGGCCAACTCCTCGTGGACCGGACCGATGAGCGGGTCGCCGAGTTTGAACAGGCCGCCGGTCAGAGCGACTTCGCACCCCTCTCCCGGCGGGCACACGGCAGCCGCGGCATCGGCGATGTGGTGCGCGGCGTCCCGCAGAACGGCCACGGCCACCGGGTCGTCCGGGGCGCACGCGGCGACCTCGGGGGCGAAGGAGGCGAGGACCGCCGGGCGGTCGGTGCGGGGGTAGATCCTGCCCGGCAGGCCGGACGCGGGGCCGAACACCGCCTCGGCGCGGGCCAGCAGCGCCGAGGAGCCGCCGCGCCGCCCGTCGTGGGCGCGCAGCGCCGCCTCCAGGCCGGCCCGTCCGATCCACGCACCGCCGCCGCAGTCGCCCAGGAGATGACCCCAGCCGTCCGCCCGGCGCCATGTGGTCAGATCGGTGCCGATCGCGATCATGCCGGTGCCCGCGGCGACGACGGCACCGGGACGGGCCCCGAGAGCCCCCACGTACGCCGTGACGGCGTCGGCGGCCAGCGCGAGCCGGCGCACGCCCAGTTGCCGTCCGAGTGCAGCGGGCAGCTCCGCGCGCAGCGCGTCGCCGAGCGTCGCGAGACCGGCCGCCCCGATGGCGACGGCCGGGAACTCGCCGACGCCCGCCTCTGCCATCAACTGCCTGGCCAGGGGCACGAGTTGTTCGACGAAGTGCCCGGGGTCGATGCCGCGGGCCCCGGTCCGCACCGGCTCGGCGGACCGTGCCACGGAGGAGACGGCCTGCGCTGTGCCGGCGCTGCCGCGCACCGCGACGACGGCCCGCAGCCCGGAACCGCCGGAGTCGACAGCCAGGACGGAGGGCGGCGGGCAGGGGTTCGGCCCGGCCGTGCGGCCGGGCACCGTGTCGTCGCCGCCCGGCCCGGTCACGGCAGCCGCCAGTCCACGGGCTCGGCTCCCTGCCGGACCAGGAGGTCGTTGGCCCGGCTGAACGGCCGGGAGCCGAAGAAGCCGCGGTCCGCCGACATCGGGGACGGGTGGGCGGACTCCACCGAGGGCAGGTCGCCGAGCAGCGGGCGGAGGTTGCGCGCGTCACGGCCCCAGAGGATCGACACGAGCGGCTTGCCCCGGGCGGCCAGCGCACGGATCGCCTGCTCGGTGACCTCCTCCCAGCCCTTGCCGCGGTGCGCGGCGGGGCGCCGGGGCGCTGTCGTGAGCGCTCTGTTGAGCAGCAGAACGCCCTGCCGGGTCCACGGCGTCAGATCGCCGTTGGACGGCTGGGACACGCCGAGGTCGGTGTTCAGTTCGCGGTAGATGTTGATCAGGCTGCCGGGCAGCGGCCGCACATCGGGTGCGACGGAGAAGGAGAGCCCCACCGCGTGCCCCGGCGTGGGGTACGGGTCCTGCCCGACGATCAGCACCCGGACGTCGTCGAAGGGCTGCTGAAAGGCGCGCAGCACATGCTGTCCCGCGGGGAGATAGGTCCGGCCGGCGGCGATCTCCGCACGGAGGAAGTCGCCCATCTCGGCGATCCGCCCGGCCGCGGGTTCCAGGGCCTTCGCCCAGCCCGCCTCGACGATTTCATGCAAGGGTCGTGATGCCACGGGGCGTCACTCTACTGCCGTACCGGCGCACGCGATCAACCGTTGGCCGAAGGCCTCGGCACCGCCTCGCGGGCGCAGCCCGAACCGGCGGTCTCACGCAGCGCGATGCGGCCGCGGCACACAGCCCGAACCGGCAGTCCCGCGCGGACCGTTGCGCGCCCGCCTCGTCCGTCGATCGCAGCCACGCGCCGGAGCCGCCGGTCCGCCGGCCGGCCACTCCCGCCGGCGCACGCCCCACCGGGACGCCCGCTGCCCGTGCACGCCCCTGCCCTCGGTCGCGGACTGTCGCACCCGGGCGCCGCGCCCGTCAGCCGACGACTGCCGCCCGTACGCACAGCACGTCCGGCAGGTGCCGGGCCAACTGCTGCCAGCTGTCGCCGTCGTCCGACGACGCGTACACCTCGCCGTTGCGGTTGCCGAAGTAGATGCCCGCCGGGTCGGCGTCGTCCGTGCACATCGCGTCGCGCAGCACCGTGCCGTAGTGGTGACCGTCCGGGAGTCCGGTGGCCAGCGGCTCCCACGTTCTGCCGGCGTCGGCGGTGCGGTAGACACGGCAGCGGCGTCCGGCGGGGACACGGTCCGAGTCGGCGTTGATCGGGAACACGTAGGCCGTGTCGGCGCGATGGGGGTGCGCGGCCGCTGCGAAGCCGAAGGTGGAGGGCAGCCCAGCGCCGATGTCGGTCCACCGCCCGCCCCCGTCGTCACTGCGGTAGACGCCCCAGTGGTTCTGGAGGTACAGCCGGTCCGGGTCGGCCGCGTCCTGTGCGATCTTGTGGACGCACTGCCCGAACTCCGGGTCGGGGTCGGGCAGGAACACCGCGGAGACCCCGGCGTTCGAAGGGGACCAGCTCGCCCCGCCGTCCCGGGTCCGGAACACTCCCGCGGTGGACACGGCGACCGTCACCGTCTGCGGGTCACGCCGGTCCGTGATCACCGTGTGCAGCCCCTCACCGCCACCGCCCGGCACCCACTGGGAGCGCGTCGGGTGCTCCCAGAGCGAGCGCACCAGCTGGAACGTCTCGCCACGGTCCTCGGAGCGGTAGAGCGCCGCCGGCTCCGTGCCCGCGTAGACGACCTCGGGCTCGGCCGCGGACGGATGGAGCTGCCACACCCGCTCCAGCGACGCGCCCGTGTCCTTCGGGAACCTGACGGCCGGCTCGGTGGGCTGAGACCAGGTGGCGCCCAGGTCGTCGGAATGGAACACGGACGGGCCGAAGTGCGAGTCCGTACCTCCGGCGAGCACCCGGGGTACGGCGTCGCGGGTGTCGATCGCGACCGAGTACACGGCCTGCGCGGTGAAGTACGGGTCGTCGTCGAACTCCCACCGCCCGCTGTGCCGTCGCCCGATGAACAGACCTTTCCGCGTGCCTACGGTGAGCAGTACGTCGGCCATGCCGACCACCTCCGGACGTCGTTGTCTCAGACACGGGCCAGTCTGCACCTCACCACTGACAGTCACCCCCGGGCGGACGTTAGCCCAGCTCAGCGCGGCGCGGTCCGCGCGACCCCGGATCTCCGCCGTGGTTCACCCACAGGGTTTCGGCCACCGCGGTGCGCGGTGCCCGGGCGTCGGGTTCCGGCCACCGCGATGGGCAGCGGTCCGCCCGCAGGGTTGCGGCGCCCTGCGGTGCTCAGACGCCCGCGCGCAGACGCGCCGCGACCGATGCGATCACCCCGGGCCCGACTCGGCAACAGCCGCCGATCAGCCGTGCCCCGGCGGCCCGCCACTCCGCGACCCGGGTGGCAGCGAAACGGCTCGGCCCCACCCAGGACCTGGTCCCGTCGTCCCAGCGCTCGCCGCTGTTGGGGTAGACGACCACCGGCTTCCCGGTGATCCGCGCCGCGAGCGCCACCGCGGCGCCGGCGTCCGCCGGATCGCAGCAGTTCACACCGACCGCGAAGACCTCGTCGGCGTCGGCGGCCAGCGCGAACGCCTCTGCGAGCGGCTGCCCGGCCCGCGTACGGTCCCCGGCGATGCTGTACGACAGCCACGCGGGCACACCCAGGCCGCGTACCGCCCGCAGCAGGGCCCGCGCCTCGTCCGTGTCCGGGACGGTCTCCAGGGCCAGCGCGTCGGGCGCCGCATCGGCGAGGACCTCCAGCCGGGGGCGGTGGAAGCGCTCCAGCTCGGCCACGCTCAGCCCGTAGCGCCCGCGGTACTCGGAGCCGTCGGCGAGCATCGCCCCGTAGGGGCCCACCGACGCGGCCACCCACAACGGGCGGTCCACGCGTGCCTGGTGTGCCGCTTCGCGCGCCAACTCGACGCTGGACCGCATCAGTCGGCCGGTGCGGTCGGCGCCGATGCCGCGCCGTGCGAATCCTTCGAAGGTGGCCTGGTAGCTCGCCGTGATGGCGACGTCCGCGCCCGCCTCGTAGTAAGCGAGGTGGACGTCCTTGACGGCCACGGGCCGGTCGGCGAGCAGCCGGGCCGACCACAGCTCGTCGCCCAGGGCGTATCCGGCCGCCTCCAGCTGGTTCGACATCCCTCCGTCGAGGACGACGGGACCCCGCGCGACCGCCTCCACCAGGCCGGCCGCGTCGTGGGTCCGCCGGTGTGCGCCCCGAGCCGGTACGTCCTGTTCCCGTCCGTCGTTCACGCCGTCGACGCTAGTCGACGCACGGCCGGAACGGCCGCGCGCGCAACGCCGTGCCCGCCGCCCCGTACCGGACGGCGCCCGAGGGCGCCGTGCTCCGGCCGTGCAGCGTCAGACGACGGCCGTCCGTGCCGCCTTCCACAGCCCCGACCACTCCGGGATCTTCACCGTCCCGCGCCCCAGCGACGCCCCGAGCGTCGCCTCCGCGCGTTCGATCGCCTGCCAGCCGGACCACTCCACGGGCTGCAGTCCGGCGGCGCGCAGCAGGTCCAGCGGATCGGCGGAGCGGCTGCCGTGCACGAGCGCGGGGGCGTCCTCGAGGAGTGAGGTCACCGTCTCCTTGGCATCGGGCCGGTTGGTGCCGATCACGCCGGTCGGTCCACGTTTGATCCAGCCCGCGACGTACTCGCCCGGCGACACGGTGCCGTCACGCAGCACCCGTCCCGCCGTGTGCGGCACCGTCCCGTGCCTCTCGTCGAACGGCAGCCCGGCCAGCGGCACGCCGCGGTACCCGACCGAGCGCAGCACCAGCTGGGCCGCCACGTCCTCGTACCGCCCGGTCCCCGTCACGCCGCCCTGCCCGTCCGGTGCGGTCCGCTCGAAGCGCACCGCTCCGACGCGGCCCGAGGCGTCCAGCAGCGCGACGGGCCGCAGGAAGAACCGCAGCCGGATGGTGCGGGGCAGGCCCTGCGGCGGCCGCTCGGCCCAGCCGCGCAGCACCTCGACATTGCGCCGGTGTACCGCGGGCAGCCCGGACGGGTCGGCGTACGCGGGGTCGAGCGCCAGCTCCTCGGGGTCCACGATCACATCCGTGTCCGGCAGGGCGCCGAGTTCGCGGAGCTCCTTCGTGGTGAAGCGGGCCTGTGAGGGGCCGCGCCGCCCCACCATCTGGATCTCGCGCACCCGGCTGCCGCCCAGCGCGCTCAGCGCGGGCTGCGGCATGTCGGTCGGGCGCAGCTCCGTGACACCGCGGGCGAGGATGCGGGTCACGTCGACCGCGACGTTCCCCACGCCGATCACCACGGCCGACTCGGTGCCGTCGAGGAAGCCGTCCTCGGTGGCGTCCGGGTGGGCGCTGTACCAGGACACGAACTCGGTCGCCGACCAGCTGCCCTTCAGGTCCTCGCCCGGGACGCCCAGGTGGCGGTCGGTCGCGGCGCCGACGCAGTACACGACCGCGTCGTACATCTCCCGCAGGCGGGCCGTGCTCAGCCATCCCCGGCCCACCTCGACACCGCCGAGGAACCGTACGCGCTCGTGCTCCAGCACCGCCCGCAGATTGTTCTGCAGCGACTTGATCTTCTCGTGGTCCGGGGCGACGCCGTAGCGCACCAGGCCGTACGGGCACGGGAGACGGTCGAACACGTCGACCCGCACTCCGGGCACGCGGTCCTGCTCGACCAGGGTCTGCGCGGTGTAGACCCCGCTCGGTCCGGAACCGACGACGGCGACCTGCAGCACGGCGGATCTCCCTCCGCGAGGCGGCCACCCGGCGACGGCGAGGTGACTGCGGCTGGCTGCCTCCAGCATGGCACCCCGGTGCGTCGAGGGGGAGGGCGCGGGAGGCCACACTCCTGATCGGAGGCCACGCATCCGTGCCCGGCCGCCGCGCACTCACCCCATCACGCCGACGGCCTCCCGGGCAGCACGACATTCCGCGCTGCCCGCGGAACTCACCCGTTCTCCCGCCTGTGCGCGTCGGCATCGAAGTACTGCGAGAAGTCCGGCAGTTCCCCCGACAGCGCGCCGCCGGGCGGCTCGTCCTGCGGCGGCCTGCCCAGTCCCCAGTCCAGGCCGTAGCGGTGGAACAGCTCCGCACGCAGGGTTCCCGCCGGCATCGGGGCGCCCGGTAGCAGCACCGCGAACACCGCACCCATGAGCAGGGCCCGCAGCAGCCGGTAGTCCTGGTCGGGGTCCCGGGAGCCGTAGCGCTCGACCGTGTCCCGCAGCAGCTCGGCGAGCCGCTGCTGCTCCGCGTCCTGGACGAAGCCCTCGGCCTGCAGGATGCCCGCCATGTGGGTCCGCATCAGCACGGGGCGCTCGTGGGCGAGCCCGAGGATCGCGTCGACGGCCCGGGCCAGCCGTTCCCGCCCGTCCTCGGTGCACGGCTCCCGCTCCAGGGCCTCGTGCAGCGTGCGGTGCATCAGCCGGTGCACGGCGGACTGGAGCAGCTGCCGCTTGCCCGGGAAGTAGTAGGACACCAGTCCGCGCGCCGATCCCGCACGGTCGGCGATGTCGGCGAGCGTCGTCGCCTCGTAGCCGTGCTCGTCGACCAGCTCCACGGTCGCCTGGAGAAGCCGCTCGCGTGAACGTCGTCGCAACTCTTCATTGACCGATGCGCTGCGCGGGGACATGCTGTAACTCCTGCGTTGACTGGCTCGCAGCCAATATACTCAGAGCGTCCCGGTCGGGGCCCGTGCGGTCCCTTCCCGGGGCGGCCGTCCGCATCGGGCGACGCGGGGGATCGTCCGATGCGGCGGCCGTGTGCTGCTTCGCCGCCGCAATGTGCCGGTTCCTCCTGCGGATCCGCCCCCGTCTTCCTAGAGTGGCCCCTGGAGGCCGAGGAGGCGTACGGACATGGATCAGGAACAGATCCTGGCGCGGATCACGGCGATGGTCGACGACGAGCGACAGCTGCGCGAGTCCCTCGCGCAGGGGCGCATCGACGCGGAGACCGAGCACCAGCGGCTCGCCGAGCTGGAACAGGCGCTCGACCAGTACTGGGACCTGCTGCGCCAGCGGCGGGCCCTGAGCGAGATCGGTGAGAATCCGGATGCGGCGCGGGCGCGCCCGTCCTCGCAGGTCGAGGGATACGAAGGATGACTGCCGCACATCCGGCGGGAACCTATCGGGGGGTGGGACGCCATGGGCGTTGAGCGCGGAAAGGCGTACAAGGGCGAGGCCGTCACGGTCTCCTTCGACGGGAAGCGGTGTCTGCACGCGGCGGAGTGCGTGCGAGGTCTGCCCGCGGTGTTCGACACCGAGCGCCGACCATGGATCTCGCCCGACGGAGCGCCCGCCGACAAGGTCGCCGAGGTCGTACGGCGCTGCCCCTCCGGGGCACTGCAGTACGCGCTCGCCGACGGCACCCCGGAGGCTCCGCAGGCGCCCACGACCGTCCACCGGGAACCCGACGGGCGGCTCGTGATGCGCGGCGACCTGAGCGTCACGGTCGCGGACGGCACGACACAGCGGGAGACGCGGGCCACCCTCTGCGGCTGCGGAGCCACGGGCCGCGTCCCGTTCTGCGACCACTCCGGCCCGTGCGGCGACGCGGAGCGCGACTGACGCGGGAAGCGCTCAGCCCACCATCGCCGCCACCGGCCGCAGGGCGTCGGGACGGCGGGCCACCGGCAGGTGGTCGACGAAGTGCACCGCACACCCGAGCAGGGCGGCGCTGCCGTCCGCGTGCCGGTCGTGGCCGACCATGAGTGTGTCGTGCGGCGTGGCCGAGTGCGTCGAGTGCGATCGCGAAGAGCCGGGGATCGGGCTTCTGGAAGCCGTGTTCGCAGGACAGCGTGTACGCGTCGACGTACGGGTCCACACCGTGGTCGCGGAACACCGGCCGCAGGTCCCAGCCGATGTTGCTCACCACACCGATCCGCACGCCCCGGCCCGCACCTCGCGCAGGACGTCCAGGGCGTCCGGACAGGGCTGCCATGCCGCCGGCTCCCGGTGGCGGTCGTAGAGCAGGTCGTGCAGCCGGGGGTCGGGCAGCGGCACCGTGCGCGACAGTCCCGTGTAGGCGGCGCGGTGGAGTCCGGCGCTCCGGTCGCGGACGGCCCATGCATCGGCCGGCCCGGCCGGTACCCGCTGGGCAGGAGCCCCGCCCGGCTGTGCGCCCGCGGCCTCCAGGGCTGCGGCTGCGCGTGAGAACTCCGGCTCCTCGAGCGCCGTTCCGGACGCGTCGAGCGCGGCTCGCAGCCACGATGCGGCGGATTCGCTTCCGAACAAGGTCCCGGAAATCGAACAACACGGCGTCCGCGGGGCGCAATCTATCCGGCCTCGCGCGGCGCGGGCGGCTGCTCCCGCCGTTTCGGGCGGCGGGCACTCACCGCGTACGACACGATCGTCAGCGCCACGACCAGGGCCCCGAACAGCCAGCCGCCCAGCACGTCGGACGGCCAGTGGACGCCCAGCCACATGCGGGTCAGACCGACACCGAGTACGGAGAGGACCGCGAGCGCGACCGCCGTGGACCACAGGGCGCGTCCGGCGCCGTACAGGCGCAGGAGCCACAGCAGCAGGCCCCAGACCACCGTCGCCGTCATGGCGTGGCCGGAGGGGAAGGCCGCGTAGTGCGCCGAGTCCACCGGGTCCGGCCAGACGGGCCGGGGCCGGTCGACCGTCGCCTTCAGCGCCTGCTGAAGCAGGGCTCCCGCCACGCACGCCCCCGCCACCCAGGCGGCGAGCGACCAGGCCCGCCGCCACAGCAGCCACAGCACGGCCAGCGCGCACAGGGCGCGCATCGTCCATGGATCCCACACCCGGTCCGTCAGCACACGGGTGACGTCCGTGAGGCCGGGGTCGGCCACCGCACGGTGATGCAGGGCCCGCGCAATGTCGCCGTCCGCCGCCAGCAGGGGGTGCCAGCGCACCGCGACCAGCACCAGCAGGGTGAGCGCCGGCACGGCGATGGCACAGGCCGCCCGCCCCGCACCCCGCGCCCGGTTCGGATGCGACGGGGACTTCGGGGGCGGGGTGACGGCCATACGGTGATCCTCGCCGATGGAGGGAGAGACCGGACCGACTCCGCGCCGCGGCGTGGTGGGCGTGTTGTACGGGCCGCGGGCCCGGTTACCCCAGGGCCCGCAACGCCGGGACGAACGCCACCAGAAGGGGCACCACCGGCACCAGCGCCGCGGCGGCGGTCAGTTGGAGACGGCGGGCCGGGGTGAGCCGGGCCGGCGCGGTGAGCAGGCGGTGCACGCGCTGCGGCACATGCGCCTGCGGCGTGGGGCAGGGACCGAAAACGCCCCGGTCCTCGTTGAGTTCGACGAGGGCCAGGGCGATGGTCAGGCGGCCGAAGCGGCGCGACGCGACGTCGTCGGCGGCGAGCTCGACCAGACGGTGCATCTCGTCGCGGAACGCGGCGAAGACCCGCACTTGCGGAAACCCGTTGGCGAGCGCCGCCGAACAGTGCAGCAGCCAGTCGTGGCGGGCCTGCGCATGCCCCTGCTCATGGGCCAGTACGGCGTCCAGCTGCTGCCCCTTCAACCGGCGCAGCGCGGCCGTGGTGACCACCAGCCGCGGCGCCTGACCGGGCAGCCACCAGGCGTCCGGACGCTCGCCCTCGAGCACCACCAGCCGGTCCGTTGCCGGCTCCTCGCCGGGCAACAGCGGTGCACGCAGGAGGAGTTCGGCCCGGCTCCGCAGACGGCGCGCCCTGGCCCGTACGACCTCGCGGGTCAGCATCGCCGCCGTCCACAGGCCGCCGCAGGCGAGTACGACGGCCGTCGTCGGTGCCCACGGCCCGGCCGCCTGAAGCGCGTAGGCCTCGACGACGGCGTGCGGCGCCGGTGCGAACACATGGCCGCGCACCGCCTGCCAGGCCGCCGCGGCACACAGCGTCATGGACAGGGCACAGCACACCAGTACCCCCGCCACCGCGCACTGCCACACCCACAGGGCGACCACCGGTTCCCGTTCCGGCCACCGGGCCCGCGCGAGCACCCGCGGAGCGACGACGGCGGTCAGGGCGCCGAGCAGCAGCAGTGCCACAGGGACCATCATGCGCCCAGCCTATGAGCGCGGCGCTACCCATGGGTATGGCCGCTCCGGGCAAGTGACGCACAACACGGTTTTCCGCAGACCGCCGCATCGTGCCGGGCAGTTCGGCCCGCCGGGCCGTGGAAGGGCCCGCTCACATCGCGAGCAGCATCGCCACCATGGCCATGCCCATCGACAGCCGGCAGGCCCGCGCCACCTCCGGCCGGTCGCCCCATCCGACGGCGCCGGCGCCCGCACCCGCCCCGGCGGCCGGGGCCATCGGTATCAGCCGCACGCCCGCCCACAGCACGTACCCGGCGAAGTACAGCAGCAGGGCCCCGGTCAGCGCGGGCACCCCGGCGCCCCCGTGCCCGGCGTGCTCCGCAGGGGCCGTCGCCATGACCACGGCCATGTACACCATGGCGAACACGCCCACGGCATGGTGCAGATGGTGCGGGCTGCGGCGCGCCGCGGCGACGGACCACAGAGCCGCCGCGCCGAACACGACCGCGTACCCCACCCAGGCCGCACGCGGTGGCGTCACCGCCGCGGCGGGCACGGCCATGACCGCCATGCCGAACCCCATCAGTGCCTCGGCGCCCGCGGTGCGGCGCTGTTCCTCGACTGCGCTGCGCAGACGGAGCAGACAGTACGCCCCGGCCGCCGCGCACAGCGCGACGAGCAGCCAGCCGGCCGTCACCGGTCCGTGCACCGCGCACCTCCCCGCTCGACGGTGTCGGATTCCAGGAAGGAATGCCCGAAGGCCGCGATGCGCACGCAGGCGCACAGGCGTACACGGGCGCACGGCGTGCAGAAGAGGGCGCAGGACCGCGGGAGGCCGTGCTGCCGAGCGGCGTGTGCAGAGGTCCGGATGTCGCCGGCGCAGGGGGCCGGCACCGACGCCTCCTCCGCCGTGGGCAGATCTTTTTCTAGTAAAACACCTGCTAACATTTTTGTATGAGCATCCGTCCCCTCCCGCTGGCCGGAGTGCTGCGCCTGGGCAGGCCCTCCGACATCTGGTTCAAGCCCGCGACGAGCGTCGTGGTGGCCGCCGCGATACCCGATCTGACGCTGCTCCTCCTGGGCCGGCCCGACCTGGTCGTCCACACGATGGCGGGGTCGTTCTGCGCCCTGTACGCCCACCACCTCCCCTACGCCGCCCGGGCCCGCGCCCTCGTGGGGGTGGCACTCGGCATGCTGGCCGGCGTCGCGGTCGCGCTGGTCACCGCGTCCCTCACCCACTGCGCCGCGGTACTCGTCGCGGTCGGCGCGCTGCTCGCGGCCGTGCAGAAGGCGCTCTGCGACGCCACCCGCATCGGCCCGCCCGGCCATCTGATCTTCACCTTCGTCAGCTCGGCGAGCCTGTTCGCGCCGCAGACCCCCGCCCAGGTCCCCGGGCACCTCGCGCTGACGGCCGGCGCGGCGGCGGTCGCCTGGCTCGTGGGCATGGCACCCGCACTCGTACGTCCCCACGGCCCCGAGCGTCGTGCCACCGCCCGCGCTCTGAACGCGGCCGCCGCGCATGCCGGCACCCGGGGCACCGGACCGGGCCACGAAGGCACCCGCGCGGACGCGGCCGCCGCGGTCCACGCCGCCTGGCAGTCGCTGCCCCCGGCCGTCGACCGCGCCCCCGCCCGCCGCTCCCTCGAACGGCTCGTCCGCCACGCGGAGACCGCCCTCGCCGCACCCGCCGCGGCCGACCCCGCGCAGCTGCGCTCCTTGGCCCGCGCGCTCCGCGGCACCGGACCCGTCCCGCACCCCCACGGCATCGACGACGCCGCCGACGAACTCCTGGACGGGGACGCCGGCCCCGCGCCCGCCCGGCGCCGGCTCCTTCCCCAGCTCGGCTCCGGATCCCCGCTGCTGCCCATCGCCCTGCGCACCGCGGTCGGCTGCGCCCTGGCCGGATACGCCTCCCTCGCCCTCGGAGCCGGCCGCCCCTACTGGGCACTCGTCACCGCCGCCTCCCTCTACCAGCCCAACGTCACGCTCACCTGGAGCCGCGGTGTGCAGCGCGTGGTCGGCAACCTCGCCGGTGTGCTGCTCTTCGCGCTGATCGCGCCGCTCGCCCACCTCGGTCACACCGCGCTCGTCCTGTGCTGCCTGGCCTTCAGCTTCGGCGCCGAGGCACTGATCGGCCGCAACTACTGGCTCGGCAGCGTCTGCGTGACGCCGATGGCCCTGCTGATCACGGAGTTCACACGTCTCCAGCAGCCCGGCGAGCTCGTCCTGGACCGTGTCGTCGACACCGTCGTGGGTGCCCTCATCGGCGTCGCAGCCGCCCTCGCCGTCACCAACCGCCGCGCGGCCGACCACCTCGAGCAGGCCATCGGCGCCGCGCAGCACGCCCGGGAACGCACCGAACACTTCCTCGCCGCCGACCGCCCCGACCGGCACGCCGTGGAGCGCGCCCGTCGCCGGCTCGGCGCCGCACTCGTCGAGCTGCGCGCCACGGCCGACGCCGCGTCCGGCGAGTGGTGGCAGCGCACGCTGCCCGAGGAGCGCCTGATTCTCACCGAGCGTGCCGGGCACCGTACGCTCGCCGCTGCGGTACGACGACACGGACCGCAGCACGGGGAGAGACTGGACGTGGAGGGCGCACGGACATGACGACAGCGAAAGGCCGCGCGGCGACACCGGACACCGTGGCCGCGGTGGTCCGGCAGTGGCGGGCGGTGCACCCGGACATCGACACCGGCCCGATGGAGGTCATCGGACGCATCAACCGCTGCGCCGCGCTGCTCCAGCAGGCCGAGGACGCCCCCCTGCGTCACGCCGGGCTCACCCGCCCCGAGTTCGACCTGCTGGGCGCGCTGCGCCGCACCGGCCACGAGCTGACCCCGGGGGACCTCGCCCGTGAGACGTTCTCCTCCGGCGCCGCCGTCACCAAACGCCTCAAGGCCCTCACCGAACGCGGGCTGGTCGACCGTCGCGGCGACACCCGGGACCGCCGCGTGGCCCATGTCCGCCTGACCGACAAGGGCCGCGATCTCGTCGACGCCGTGCTCCCCGCCCAGCTGGCGTATGAGCGGGACGTACTGGCGGGACTGGAGCCCTCCGGCCGGCAGGAGCTGAGCGGCCTGCTGCGCACGCTCCTGGCCCAGCTCGAAGGCAGTCTCGGCGGCCCCCGCCCGTGAGCGGCCGTCAGGCCGTGGCCGGTCCGAAGTGTGCCGTGGCGAGCACCGAGCCGTCGGCCTGCACGAGCCGGACGTCCGTGACCGGCGAGCTGCTCGCGGGGAAGCCGGTGCCGTAGTAGCCGTCACCGTCCTTCGGGAGCGTGAAGGTGCCGGCCGTCACGCGCGAACCGTCGGCGCGCTGCAGCTGGCAGCTGACCGGACCCGAGTGCCCCGGCGCGTCCAGGGACATGAACATCCAGGACGAGGGGCCGGAGAACAGATATGCGTGCCCCATCTCGTGGCCGTCGCCGGTGAGCCGGGCCGCGCGCAGCTGCTGTCCGGGGGACTGGGCCGAGGTGATCGACGGTGGCTGTCCGAAGTTCGTGCCCAGGGTCCAGCCGAGGCCGCCCAGCGCCACGCTCGCCACGGCCGCGGCGAGGGCGAGGGCCAGCCGCCGCCCGCGCCGCGGGCGCCGCGACGAGCGTGTCGCCGGCAGCCCGAGCCGTTGCAGGACCCGCTCCTCGAAGCCGGGGGGAGGATCAGCGGCGGGCACCAGGTCCAGCACGGCGTCCGCGGTGCGTGACAGCTCGTGCACGTGCTCTCGGCACGCGGAGCAGCGGTCCAGGTGCTCCATGGCCGCGGCCCGCTCGCCCGCGGGCAGTACGCCCAACGCCAGTTCCTCGGCGACGTCCCGTAGCCGGTCGCAGTCCGGTCCGACCGTGTCACTCATCGTCTGCCTGCCCGGTGGCGACGGTTGCACGGAGCTTGCCCATGGCAGCCCTGATCCGGGTCTTGACGGTGCCGAGCGGGACGTTCTCGAGATCGGCGATCTGCTGCGCGGTCATGCCGTAGATGCCCGCCATCACCAGGGCCCTGGCCTGCGCACGCGGGAGAGCGGCGATCGCCCGGCGCACCTCCGTGGTGGTCTCGGAGGCGAGCGCGTGCCGCTCGGGCGTGTCGGTGACGGACTGCATCATGCCCTCCAGATCGCCGGGATCGACCGGGGTGACCCTGCGGGCACGTACCGCGTCGACCGCCAGGTTGTGGGCGATCGCGACCAGCCAGGTGGGAACCGACCCTCGGCGCGGGTCGTAGACCTGCGCGTGCCGGCAGGCCCGTTCGAACGTTTCCTGCGCGATGTCCTCGGCGAGCTGGTGGTCGCCCACCACGGCGACGGCCACGCCGAAGACCCGGCGCTGGAACCGCCGGACGAAGGCCAGGGCGATCTCGGGATCGCCGGTCATGAGGCCGGCCAGCAGCGCTTCGTCGGACACCCGCTCCAGGGGAAGGTCCATCCTGCGCATATCTCCTACGTGGCACGGGCCCGCAGGGATTGCCCCGGCCAGGCATTCCTCACCGGGTGTCGTGCCGCCATGACCCCGTGCGAGCGAAGGTCCGGCTCCGTTCGGCCGGCCGCACGAGGGATCCACCATCCAGCTTAGGAGCGTTTCGGCCGGGTGTTGCGGCTGATCATGAACCCGAATCCGGTCGCATCCGTAGACACGGGAGCAGACGCTCGCGAGCCACACGAGTGCACGGCGGCCGCCGGCCCCCGGAGTTCCCTGGAGCCGTGATGACGTCTGAAACCACTTCCATCGCCTGGCGCGGGGCCGCCGTGTGCTGCGCCCTCGCCAACGCGGTCGTGCATCTCCTGCTGGTCCCCGACCATCTCGAGGAGATGTTCTACGTCGGTGTTCTCTTCCTGGTCGGCAGTGTGATCATGCTCGCCGCGGGAGCGGGCATCGCGCTGTCCGCGCGACCTGTCGTGGCCTGGCTCGTCGGTGCGGCCGTGAGCCTGGGCATGATCGTCGGCTTTGTGCTCTCCCGTACGGTCGGACTCCCCGGCTACCACGAACAGGGCATGGAACCCCCCTACGGCGCCCTCGCGCTGATCGCGGAGGCCGGCTTCCTGCTCGCCTTCGCGGGCTGGCTGGCATCGACCCGGGCCGTGCCCGACATGCACGGTGCCCAGGTGCGTGTGGCGGGCGGAGGCTCCCGGGCGGCGGAGCGTTCGGCACCGCACAACAGGGTCCCGGGAACGCGTGGTTGACCGGTCCGATCCGGTCCACGGGGAGCAGGCGGCCCGGGCCCCCCGGGGCCCGCTCAGGTCCCGCCGAAGGCCCGCTGGTCGCGCCGCAGCGGATGGTCCGCCGGCACCTCGACGACGACGATCCGGTTGCCGTCCGGATCGGCGATCCACATCTCGATCAGCCCCCAGGGCTCCGTCCTGGGAGGCCGCAGGATCTCGACGTCGCGCCGGGCCAGTTCCTCGTGCGCGGCGGCCGCGTCCGGCACCTGGATCCACAGCAGGGCTCCGGCGGAGGGCGAGGCGTCCGCGCGGCCGGAGACCTCCAGGAACCCGCCGCCGAGGAAGTACACCGTGCCGCGTTCGGGTCCCGCCCCGAACTCGCGGTAGACGGGCAGCCCCAGCTGCTCCCCGTAGAAGCGTCGGGAGCGGTCCGGGTCGGTGGGGTGGAGCAGGGTCCGGCTGCTCAGTACGTGCACCATGCGGCCGCACCCTAGCCGCCGATCGGGGCGCGTTAGGCTCGTCGGTGCCCGCGCCGCGCCACAGATCGGAGAACCGCGCATGGACACCGCCTCGCGCACCGCCCCCGCCGAACTCACCTTCCGTGACGCCACCGCCTCCGATGTGGACGCCCTCGTCGGCCTGATCGAGTCGGCGTACCGCGGTGACGCCAGCCGGGTCGGCTGGACGACCGAGGCGGACATCCTCGAGGGACAGCGCACCGACCCGCAGGGCGTGCTCGACGTCATCGAGGCTCCGGACAGCCGGCTGCTGGCCGTGGAGCGCGACGGCGACCTCATCGCCTGCTGCCAGCTCGAACACCGTGGGGACAACGCCTACTTCGGCATGTTCGCCGTCCGTCCCGCGCTCCAGGGCGCCGGGCTCGGCAAGCTGATCATCGCCGAGGCGGAGCGGGCGGCACGCGAGGCCTGGGGCGTGCGCGAGATGCACATGACCGTCATCTCGGTGCGCGACGACCTCATCGCCTGGTACGAGCGGCGCGGCTACCGCCGTACGGGAGAGATGAGCCCCTTCCCGTACGGCGACGAGCGCTTCGGCATCCCGCAGCGCGACGGCCTGCAGTTCGAACTGCTGATCAAGGAACTCGCCTAGGGGGTGTCCGGCGGGCGGTTCTCCTCGTCCAGCCCCTCGTCCCCGGGCCTGCCGGACTCAGGCCGTGAACCGGCCCGTGCGCTTGATCTCCGGGTAGTCGGTGGTGGCGCCGTCGAGTTCGAGGGCGCGCACCAGCCGCAGGTGGTCCTGCGTGTTGACGACCCAGCCGATGATCCGGAGGTCGGCCTTGCGGGCGTGCTCGACGATCTCCAGGGTCAGACGCCGGATGTTCAGCACGAGGGTCGTGGCGCCGACCGCCGTGGCCCGCTCCACGACGTCGGTGCCGTACCGGCTGGCGACGAGCGCGGTGCGGACGCCCGGGACGAGCCGAGCGATCTCGGCGATCGCCTCGTCGTGGAAGGACAGCACCTCGACCCGGCAGACGAGATCGCGCCGGAGCATCACATCGGCGAGTGCACGTGCGGCCGCGACGTCCTTGATCTCGGCCTGGAGCGGAGCCTTCACGGCGTCCAGGACCTCCTCGAAGACCGGGATGCGCTCGCCACGACCCGCGTCGAGCGTCCGCAGCTCGGCGAGGGTCTGCTCGGCGATCGCCCCGCGGCCGTCGGTCGTACGGTCGACGTCGGCGTCGTGCATGACGACGAGGGCGCCGTCCTTGCTCAGATGAAGATCGAGTTCGATGACGTCCAGACCCGCGCGCTCCGCTGCGATGAACGAACGGAGGGTGTTCTCGGGTTCGACGCCCATCACTCCGCGATGACCGATGGTGAGGAAGTTCAAGGTTCAACTCGCTTCCGTCGACGGCGGCTCGGCTCGCGCGTGGGCATGGAGAGTGATGCCCACGCGGCAGGCCGCAGCCTAATCGCCGGACTCCGTGAAAGAACCGCTCCGACAAGGGTGACTGGAAGCGTCCGCTCCTGGGCGCGCCCGTTCCGGCTCGGCCCGCCCCGGCATCCGGTGCCGTCCTGAGCGCCCCGCGACGGCGGGCTCGTGTCACCCCTGGGTGGGCGCGTCCTGGACGGGTTGACCCGCGGGCGGCGCGTGGAGCTCCCCGAACGGCTCCGGCGGTGCGGTGCCCTCGTTGGGAGGCCGAGCGTGCGGTGCCGCACCTGCCTCGCGGGGCCGGTCCGGCGGCGCCGCGTCCGGGTTCCGCGGTGGGTCCGTGGGTGTCACGCCCGGATTCAGCGGCGGGTCCGCGTGCATCACGCCCGGACTCCGCGGTGGCGCCATGGGCGCCGCGCCCGGGCCGGGACCCGCCCCCGGCGGCACCGCGTCCAGGTCCTCGAGCATGGCGTCCGACAGTTCCAGTTCGGCCAGCAGCCGCCGCTCGCTCCAGCGCAGTGCGATCTGCGGATGCGCCCAGGCCTCGACCCCGTCGGCGCGCACGAGCGCTCCCCGCACCTCGGCCAGCTCCTCGCGGGTGTGCTCGATGTGCTCGGACACCAGGTCCCGCAGATGCCGTGGCGCGGCCAGGTGCCCCAGCCACACCCGCAGCAGCACGGGGTGCTTGAGCACGGCCGGACCCACGTCCTGGGTGCCGCCCGCCCAGCCCGCGAGCGCGTCGCGCCCCGCGTCCGTGATGGCGTACGTCCGTTTGGTGCGCGGCTCCTCCGGGCCCGAGCGGCGCGATGTGGCGTAGCCGAGGGATTCGAGGCGGCGCAGCTCGGCGTAGATCTGGCTGATCGCGGGGGACCCGTAGAAGAACCGCAGCGAGGCGTCGGCCCACTTCTTCAGCTCGTAACCGGTGCGCTCGCCCGGGAAGGACAGCAGCCCCAGGACGGCCCACGCGGTCGCGGGCAGGTCCTGGTCGGAGTGAGGGCGCCGGGTCCGGGGAGTGCGGGGGCCTGTCATGTGCCGATTGAAGTGAAGCCGGGCCGGTCGGCGCAAGATCTCCCCGGGCTCCGCGCATGCTGCCCGGAGGACCCCGGCCCTGCTCCCTGCGCTCCTGCGCCGTCCGCTCCCTCCCCGGCTCTCGCGCAGTGCCCGGCGCCCCGCGCCGCCCGGGCGGTCCCGCCTCCGCCCCTCACGCCGCCTCGACGATCTCGCCGCGGACCGCCTCCGCCCACTCCACCACCAGCAGGACGTACTCGTCCCGCTCCTCGGCGGTGAGCGAGGCGCCCGCGCGGGCCCAGAGTGCGCGTATCAGTTCATTCACGACCGAAGCGGGCCGCACGGAACCAGAGGCATCAGGTTTCGGGGACATGCGGCACAGCCTAAACGCCCGGTCCGACACCGGACGGGCGTGAGGGACTCAGGAGCCGCCGGTGACGGCCGCAACCACTGTTTTCCGGTCGACAGCCCTTGCTTCTTCTGTATCTGACGGTTAGTCATATAGCTAATAGGCATTACGACGCCGCACGCGCCGCCCGCACCGGGGACCGTTTCGTCTCCACCGTCGTCAACGACCATTTCTCGGTGCTCTGCCCGACGATCGTCCTCGACGACCGTGAGCAGGCGCGGCGCATCGGCATCCGCGGGCAGCGATTCTTCGCCCAGTCCATCGGCCACTGGTACGGCGGAGCGGGCATCCCCGACGAGGCCGTCGTGGCAGGGGCGGACGAGGCCGTCGAGATGCGCCGGGCCGCCGAGCAGGTCGTGGCCCGCCTCCACGAGCAGCGGATCCCCGTCCGCCCGACCTCGACGGCCACCTTCAACGCCGATCACGCCTACGGCACCGCCGACGACGCGATCGCCCATGTCGAGCGGCTGCGTGCCGCCGGCGCCGACGAGGTCATGTGCCTGATCCAGATGGGCACGGTGCCCCAGGAGGCCTGCCTGGAGACCCTGCGGCAGTGGGGCGCGAAGGTGATCCCGCATTTCCGCGGGAAGCCCGGGGAAGACACGGGCGGAACACATCGGGGTGACGTGGAGAGGGTGAGGCCATGAAGCGGTCGGATGCGCGGGACGGGGAGCAGGCGGAGACGGGACGGGCGATCGGTGCCGGCGCGGCCGGACCGGGCGATGCCGTGGGCGGGGGCGGCGGCCAGGGCGGCGACCTCCCACCCGGGGCCGACCGGCTCGCGCCCGGGACCCGGATCCTGGTCGACGCGATGACCGCCTTCTTCCCCGACCTCGGGGGCACCGTCACCGATGCAGCCGAGGCGCGCCGGATCCTGGCCGCTGTACCGCCGTCCCCCTTCGGCCTGCCGGCCGTCGGTTCCGTCGAGGACCGGACGGTCCCCGGGCCGCCGGGGGCGCCGGAGATCCCGGTACGTGTCTATCTCCCGGAGCCCGCAGTGTCGCCGGGCCCCCGGCCCACCGTCGTGTTCTTCCACGGAGGCGGCTGGACCATCTGCGACCTGGACAGCCATGACGCGACGGCCCGTGCGCTGTGCCGCGACGCCGGGGCGGCCGTGGTGTCCGTCGACTACCGGCTCGCCCCCGAGGCCCGGTTCCCCGCCGCGGTGGACGACGCCTACGCCGCAGTGTGCTGGGCCGCGGACCATGCCGCGGAACTGGGCGGCGATCCGGCCGCGGTGGCCGTGGCGGGCGACAGTGCGGGCGGAAACCTTGCGGCCGTCGTCGCACTGCTGGCGCGTGACCGGGGCGGACCCGGCCTGGCGCTGCAGGTGCTCGTGTACCCGGCGACCGATGCCGGTCGGCGAAGGGAGTCGTTCACGCGGAACTCCACCGGCTACTTCCTCACCGCCGCCCACTGCCGCTGGTTCCTGGAGCAGTACCTCGGCCCGGACGGCGACCCGGTCCACCCCCATGTCTCACCGCTGCGCGCCGATCTCACGGCGCTGCCGCCGGCGCATGTCGTCACCGCCGGATGCGACCCGCTGTGCGACGAGGGCCGGGAGTACGCGGCGAAGCTGAGAGCCGCCGGGGTCGGCGTCACCGAGGCCCACTACCCGGAGATGTTCCACGGCTTCTTCGGCTTCCCGGATCTGCTCCCCGATGCCCGCGACGCCCACCGGGGTGTGACAGAAGTCATCGCATCACTGGCGCCGGACAGGAAAAAAGAGGGCGAAGGGTGGGGGAGCGCAGGATAATTTCCCGACCCCCCCACTTGTACCGAGGAACCTCGCACGCATACGGTGTCCGTACGCGAGGTTCTCCTGTGGAGGAAGAGACATGACGGAAATTCTTGTGCCCGTGGGTGTGGAGGAGATGACTCCTCCCGTCGAGCGTGTGGTGGAGCACCCGGCCTGGCCCACGCTCAAGGATGCCGTGGAGGAGATCCGGCCCTGGCAGTCCAAGGACGGCTCGATCGACTTCGACGCCGAGGGCGCCCCGGAGCGCTCCGGAGCCGAGCAGGCCGTCGAGCGCGTCATAGCCGCCCTCGGACAGCTCTCGCCGCTGGTGCCGCACGACGCCGCGTACCACGAGGCCCTCGCGAAGGATCTGCGCCGCTGGGCCGACGGCGGCTTCGGTGTGCCGGACTTCCTGGACTCGCTGCTGGCCTTCCAGCCCGCCGCGAAGCGCGAGGACGGCCTGCAGCACCTCGTCGTCTTCCCGATGTACACGCAGAACGGCAACCTCGACCGCAACCTCGAAGCGGTCGTGCTGCGCATGGTGTGGCCCGACTGGCTCGCCGAGCTCGAGGCGACCCGCTACGACAACCCGCTGTTCTGCGGCATCACCTTCGAGGACTTCACCGCGGGCTACGACACCAACTCGGCCGTGCTGTTCCCGGAGACCATCGCCGTGCGCGAGGCTCCGGAGCGCTTCAGCTGGGGCGGCATCTTCTGCGACCGTGAGGCCGCCCGCTTCCGCCGGGTCACCGACGCCGCCGTCGAGATCCTGGGCCTGGAGCTGCCCGAGGACATCGCCGCGATGGTGCAGGACCAGAAGCGCTGCGAGGAGGCGTTCGTCCTGTGGGACATGGTCCACGACCGCACCCACAGCCATGGCGACCTGCCGTTCGACCCCTTCATGATCAAGCAGCGCCAGCCGTTCTGGATGTACGGCCTGGAGGAGCTGCGCTGCGACCTCACCGCCTTCAAGGAGGCCGTGAAGCTCGAGGCCGAGGGCAACCCGCACGGCCGTGACGTGCAGTACGCGGTGCTCTTCGACCGCATGTTCCGCTTCCCGGTCACCGGCGACCGCGTCCGCAACTACGACGGCCTCGGCGGCCAGCTGCTCTTCGCGTACCTGCACAAGCACGACGTCGTCCGCTGGACCGACAACAAGCTGAGCATCGACTGGGAGCGTGCCCCGCAGGTCACCAACCAGCTCTGCGCCGAGATCGAGACGCTGTACCGGGACGGCATCGACCGCCCGAAGCTGGTGCACTGGTTCGCCGGCTACGAGCTGGTCTCCACCTACCTCGCCCCGCACCCGGGCTCCCGCTGGGCCAAGGGTCCCGACGCCCTCGACCTGACGCTGCCGCCGCGCAAGCTCGTGGACGACGTGCTTGCGGACGAGTTTCCGCTGAGCATGTTCTTTGAGGCGCTTTCCAAGAAGTTGAAGAACGTGATTGCCTCCACCAAGGGCATCACCGCGGCGGGCGCCGAGCAGGTGGCCGCGTGAGCGACCAGCACAGCCCGGAGGCGAGGAAGATGAACAACAACGGGACTCTGAGCGGCGCCGTGATCGCGGTCGCCGGTGCCGGTGGTCCCGCGGGCCGCGCCACCCTGCTGCGGCTGGCCGAGGCCGGCGCGACGGTGGTCGGGTCGGACGCCGACCCCACCCGTCTCGCCGAGGCCGTGGACGCGGCGCGCTACGCGCACGGCGGCGCCACCGTGGTCGGCGACACCGTCGACCTGCTCGACCCGCAGGCGACGCGCGACTGGGCCGCACACATCGAGAAGGACTTCGGCCGCGTCGACGGTCTGGTCCACCTCGTCGGCGGCTGGCGCGGCGGCGCCACCTTCGCGGACACCGAGCTCCGCGACTGGGAGATGCTGCACAACCTGCTGATCCGCACGGTGCAGCACACCTCGCTCGCCTTCCACGAAGCCCTCAGGCGCAGTGACCGCGGCCGCTATGTGCTGATCAGCGCGGCCGGCGCGAGCAAGCCGACGGCGGGCAACGCCGCCTACGCGGCCGCGAAGGCGGCGGCCGAGGCCTGGACGCTCGCCCTCGCCGACGACTTCCGCAAGGCGGGGGGCGAAGAGGGGCCGCAGGCGGCGGCTACGATCCTGGTGGTGAAGGCACTGGTGCACGACGCCATGCGCGCCGAGCGCCCGAATGCGAAGTTCGCGGGCTTCACCGACGTCAAGGAGCTGGCCGAGGCCATCGCCGGAGTCTGGGAGAGGCCCGCCCGGGAAGTGAACGGACACCGCCTGTGGCTGACCGAGCAGCCGTGAACCCTCCGAAGACCGACGCACGGCGCCACCACGACCCCGAGGTCCGCGGTTTCGCGAGCGACAACTACGCGGGCGCCCACCCGGAGGTCCTCGCCGCGGTCGCCCTCGCCAACGGCGGCCATCAGGTCGCCTACGGCGAGGACGACTACACGGCCAACCTCCAGCAGGTGATCCGCAGCCACTTCGGCGCCACGGCGGAGGCCTTCCCGGTCTTCAACGGCACCGGAGCCAACGTCGTCGCCCTCCAGGCGGTCACCGACCGCTGGGGAGCGGTGATCTGCGCGGAGAGCGCGCACATCAACGTCGACGAGGGCGGCGCCCCGGAGCGAATGGGCGGCCTCAAGCTGCTCACCGTGCCCACACCCGACGGCAAGCTCACGCCCGAGCTCATCGACCGGCAGGCCTATGGCTGGGACGACGAGCACCGTGCGATGCCGCAGGTCGTCTCGATCACCCAGAGCACCGAACTGGGCACGCTCTACACCCCCGACGAGATCCGGGCGATCTGCGACCACGCTCACGCGCACGGCATGAAGGTCCATCTGGACGGCTCGCGGATATCCAACGCCGCCGCCTCGCTGGACGTGCCGATGCGTACGTTCACGAGCGCGGTCGGCGTCGACATCCTGTCCCTCGGCGGCACCAAGAACGGTGCTCTGTTCGGCGAGGCCGTCGTCGTCCTCAACCAGGACGCCGTCAGCCATATGAAGCATCTGCGGAAGCTGTCCATGCAGCTCGCCTCCAAGATGCGGTTCGTCTCCGTGCAGCTGGAGGCGCTGCTCGCCAAGGACCTGTGGCTGCGCAACGCCCGGCACGCCAACGAGATGGCCCAGCGCCTGGCCGAGGGCGTGCGCGCCGTGCACGGTGTGGAGATCCTCTACCCGGTCCAGGTGAACGCGGTCTTCGCGCGGCTCCCGCACGACGTCAGCGAGCGGCTGCAGAAGAGGTACCGCTTCTACTTCTGGGACGAGGCCGCCGGCACCGTCCGCTGGATGTGCTCCTTCGACACGCGTGACGAGGACGTCGACGGGTTCGTCGCCGCCCTCAAGGAGGAGATGGCGCGCTAGCACGACGCCACAAGTCTTGTTGCATGGATATGCGGCCGATCGAAAAGTCATTGACTCTCGATCGGCCGCATTCCTATGCTCGGCGGGCATGGAGCTGATCCAGCAAACCCCGGACCTGTCCGCCTACTTGGCCGCTGACGAGGTCATCGATCACTGTCATGGGGGCGTACGGGAGACGGCCGCACGCCTGGCCGGGCAGGCGGAAGACGCGTATGCGTATGCGCGAGCGGCCTATGAATTCGTACGGGACGCCATCCCGCACTCCCAGGATGCCGGCGACCCCCGCGTCACCTGGCGCGCCTCCGACGTGCTGGAGCAGCGCACCGGCATCTGTCACGCCAAGGCCCATGCGCTCGCCGCGCTGCTGCGCGCGGAGGGCATCCCCACCGCCCTGTGCTACCAGCGGCTGACGCACGACGACGGCAGTGGGCACGTGGTGCACGGCCTGGTCGCGGTGAGGTTCGACGGAGCCTGGCACCGGCAGGACTGCCGAGGGAACGGGCCCGGCGTCGACGCACGGTTCTCGCTCGACGGTGAGCGGCTGGCCTGGATCCCCGACCCGAAGTCCAATGAAGTGGACTACCCGGTGCTGTATGCTGAACCGCATCCCGTCGTGGTGCGCGCACTCAGGAGCGCCCCCGACCGGCCGAACCTCTGGAAGACGCTCCCCACCGCACTCTGAGGCAGACGATGACTATCCGGCTCACCGTGTCCGAGGACGTACGCACCCTCGTACCCGGCTTCACCCATGTGGCGATCGAGGCTCACGGGCTCGTGAACGGCCCCAGTACCGAAGCCGGTTCGGCGCTCCTCGGCGACGCCACGCAACGCCTCGCCGCCCGGCTCGGCGGGCGCGCCCCGCACGAGGACCCCCATATCGCCGCATGGCGTGAGGCCTACACGGCGTTCGGCGCCAAGCCCTCGCGCACCCGCAACTCGGCGGAGGCGCTGGCGAAGCGGGCTCTCTCGGACGCCGGGCTGCCGCGGATCAACGCTCTCGTCGACCTCTACAACGCGATCAGCGTCGCCCACCTCATCCCCGTCGGCGGCGAGGACGCCGACCGCATCCAGGGCGCGATGCGGCTCGTGCGGGCCACCGGCGAGGAGGACTTCGCCACGGCCGCGGCGGGCGAGACGGTCGTCGAGCACCCCGAGCCGGGTGAGATCATCTGGCGCGACGACGCCGGAGTGACCTGCCGCCGCTGGAACTGGCGGCAGGGCGTGCGCACCCGCCTCACCGAGGCCTCCGTCTCCGCACTCTTCCTGCTGGAGAGCCTGGCCCCGATGCCGGTCACCGACGTCGAGGCGGCGGGCGCCGAACTCGCCGAGCTCCTGGAGAAGTTCAGCCCTGGGGCACGGATCACCGTCCACGCCCCGGAGCGGGGCTGATCCAAAGGAAACCCCCTGGTCCTGCGCCGGACCCCCGTCGTCCGCCCGGAGGGCGGGGGCTCGGCGTCAGTGCCCGGCTCAGCGCGCCTCGGCGGCCTTCACCTCGGCGGGCGTCGGCGCCGTACCGCCCAGGTGGGCCGGCATCCACCAGGTGTCGTCCGGACCCTTGGGGCGCACCGGGTACGCCCGCTGCGCCGCCTCCAGCAGCTCCTGCACCCGCTCGCGCAGCCGCCGTGTGATCGCGCCCGCGTACTGGTCACCCGGCGCCTGGACCGGCTCGCCCACGCGCATGGTGACCGGGAAGTGATTGCGCTTCAGGTTCCGAGGCTGTCCCTTGGTCCACAGCCGCTGAGTCCCCCACACGGCCATCGGGATCAGCGGCACGCCCGCCTCCTGCGCCAGCCGCGCCGCGCCGGACTTGAAGCCCTTGAGCGTGAACGACTGCGAGATGGTCGCCTCCGGGAACACCCCGATGACCTCGCCCGAGCGCAGCGAGTCCAGCGCGTGCGCATACGCCGTCTCGCCCTGTGTGCGGTCCACCGGGATGTGCTTCATCCCGCGCATCAGCGGTCCCGACAGCTTGTGCCGGAACACCGCCTCCTTCGCCATGAACCGGACGAGTCGCTTCTGCGGCAGCGCGGCGAGCCCGTTGAAGATGAAGTCCAGGTAACTGATGTGGTTACTGACCAGGACCGCACCGCCGGTCCGCGGAATGTTCTCGGAGCCCTTGCAGTCGATCTTCAGATCGAGCGCCTTGAACATCGCCTGGGCAAGACCGATGACCGGACGGTAGACGAGCTCAGCCATGAACGAGGAGACCCCTTCTCTCTGCCTGGGGAGGGGCCCTCCCGGCGGGAAGTTACGCAGCCGTAGGTTTTCGGCTTTGCGGAGATCGTGCCCCAAGAACGGACGACTGGCCAGTCCTGGTGCCCCCGCGCGGCGAGATCCTCGTCACGTTGTGCTCATCCGGAGGTCACACAGGGATCAGCCCGAGGCCGACAGGCGGCGCAGCAGGAGATACGCCTCGCAGCCCAGGCAGTAGCCGAACACGGCGTTCAGGAACGCAGCCGCCAGCGCGCATCCGGTCGCCGCGAGCCCCAGCCACACCGGCCCGGCCGCGTACCCGACGAGGCCCACCAGCGCGAAGGCCAGCCCCACGCACTGCGCGAACCGCGGCGGCTGTGGCGACTCGAATTCCGTCGGCGGTCCGATCCGCGGACGCACCGCCTTCCGGAACAGCCAGCCGTACGGGGAGCGCGCCGTGCCGCCCGCCGTGCCCAGAGCGAAGCACAGCGTCTGCCATGCCAGCAGCCACACACTGCCGGTGATCAACACCGCCGCCAGCACCACCGCCGTCACCGCCGCCCCGAACCGGGGGCCCCTCGCGTCGATGTCCATGAATCAAGCATTCCGCAACCGGGGCGCCACGAGGAGCGGGAGAACTTTGCGTTCTTGTGAAACCGTTCGCAGGGCTCGTGAAACCTGCGCCGAGTTCGTGAATACGGGAATCTCCGCGCTCCGGTGCATGCTGAGCCCTGCAATGACCGGACTTGTGGTGTGCGTGGCGGTGCTCGCGGTGGCGAGTGCCTTCGGAGTGCTGCACCGGCGCCGTAACGGGAGGGTGAGGGTGCGCGCACGCGACGACGGACAGCGGCTCGGCAGGGACGACTTGGGCGAGCCGCCGGGGGAGCGGGCGACCCTGGTCCAGTTCTCCAGCGCCTTCTGCCAGCCCTGCCGGGCCACCCGCCGCGTGCTCGCCGACGTCGCCGGGATGGTGCCGGGCGTCGCCCACATCGAGATCGACGCCGAGGAACACCTCGACCTCGTACGCGAACTCGGCATCCTCAAAACGCCGACCGTGCTCGTCCTCGACGCCGACGGACGCATCGTGCGCCGCGCCGGCGGACAGCCGCGCAAGGCCGACGTCATCGCGGCACTGGGCGAGGCCGTCCGGGCGGAGCGCGCGTGACATGGGGGATTTGCCCGATGGCTGACGTCGTGACAGATCTCTCGTATCGCGGAACGCGCTTGACTGCATGCCACACCTATCGTCAGTCTGACGGCATGCCGCCGGAACTCCTTCTCCATGAGCGCGTCGACGTGGACCTCGCCCGCAACGCGAGCGCGCGCTGTCCGCACTGTTGAGCAGCCACGGACCCGCTCGTCACGACTCGGCAGAAGGAACAACTCCATGACGGCCACGCCCGACCTCGGCGCCCCTCGCCTCGCCACACCGGAACTGCTGCGCTCCGTCTTCCGCCGCCATGCGGCCGGGGTCGCGGTCATCACCGCGCAGGGGGACCGCCCCGTCGGCTTCACCGCCACCTCGCTCACGTCGGTCTCCGCCGAACCCCCCGTCGTGTCCTTCGGTATCGGCACCGAGGGCTCCAGCTGGCCCGTGGTCTCCCGGGCGACGCACATCGGCGTCCACATACTCGGTGAGCACCAGCAGGGGCTGGCCGCCACGTTCGCGCGCAGCGGCGCCGACCGCTTCGGCCCGGACACGAGCTGGTACGAGGGCCCCGAAGGGGTGCCCGTCCTCGACGGCGTGCTCGCCTGGCTCGTCTGCCGCGTCGTCGCCCGCGTCCCCGCGGGGGACCACCGCATCGTCCTCGCCGAAGCCGTCGTCGGTGACCCTGCCGGCGCGGGCCGTCCGCTGCTCTATCACCAGGGTGGCTTCACCGCGCTGCGCGACTGAAGGACCGCGGCCCTGCCGGCCACCGGGGCCGTGGTTCACGTCCGGCGGGCCCGGCGGGCGCGAAGAGCGCCCTGCGGACCCCCGCCCCGTCCGGCGACCACGGCCGGGCGGAATTCCGGTCGCCGTTCGGCGATTACGCAGCGTTGCGAAGGTCACATGCAAAGCGCTTGCTTAGCGACGGCGCCGGAGGTGTACTGGCGAGTAATATTTCTGTCGGGGCGTGGATTCGCCCCGACCGGGATTGGCCGCTTCAGGCGCCTATGCTGCCTGAAACAAGGCAGCTCGGAAATGACGATGCAGTAGGAGAGCCGGCGTGAGCTTGAGGATCGTTGTCACTGTGAAGTACGTGCCCGACGCCACTGGCGACCGGCACTTCGCCGATGACCTGACCGTCGACCGGGACGATGTG
>NZ_JBSFDP010000021.1:0-119909 GCF_053593975.1 Streptomyces sp. NPDC002004 | reverse complement strand
CGACCCGTCGACTTTTGCCGGGATCACGAACAAGGACGGGGCACGGTTCCAGAAGCTGGACAAGGACCCCGACAAGCCCATGACCAATCGCGCACCACGGGGATGCGCGGGGTGCCGCAACGCGCCGTCGCGCGCCCGTGTGCGGCGGCATGGTCGGGCACCGGCCGTGTTGTCCGATTGCCGCCTTGTCCCGGCCGGTTCGCGGCATTTACTTTTGCGGCTCCTGATGCCTCGCGGGTCCGGGGATGCCCCCGGAGGACAGAGCGCGGGGCAGAGCGAGGGGGCTCCCATGGCCGGGCGACACCGCCGGTACCAGCCGAACCGGATCAACCGAGCGTCGCTGACCGTGAGCGTGGGAGGCGCGGGCCTCGCGATACCGCTCGTCGGCGCGGGTGCGGCCCACGCGGCGGACGTGTCCACCTGGAACAAGGTCGCCGCCTGCGAATCCACGAACAACTGGTCCGTCAACACCGGCAACGGCTACTTCGGCGGCCTGCAGTTCACCCAGTCCACCTGGGAGGCCTACGGCGGCCGGGCCTATGCGCCCCGAGCGGATCTGGCCACCAGGGACCAGCAGATCGCGGTCGCCGAGAAGGTGCTGGACGGGCAGGGACCGGGGGCCTGGCCGGTCTGCGGCCCCCGGGCGGGGCTGATGCAGGGCGGCGCCGCGCCGCACGTGCCCACACAGGGCGCGACGACGCACCGGAGCGGCGACGAACGGCCGGCGGACGCCCACCGGAAGCGCGAGGTGAAGCCCGAGGCGACGCCCCAGGCCCGGGCGGGCCGGGCCGAGATGTACACCGTCGTGCACGGCGACTCGCTGTCCCGGATCGCCGACGAGCGGCATCTGCCCGGTGGCTGGGAGCGGCTCTACGACACCAACCGCCGCACCATCGGCGACGACCCCGACCTCATCCTGCCCGGCCAGCGGCTCGCCCTGACGGACACCGGCCGGATGCACCCGGGGACGCGGCACAAGGGGACCGCACACCCCGAGACGACGCACCCCGGCACGGCCCACCCCGGGACGGCGCATCCGGGCGCACGGGACAAGCACCCCACGAAGCGGACCGGAGGGGCCGGCACCTCCCACGCCGAGAAGTCCCGCGCCTCCTCGCACACGGTCGTGACACCCGTCGCCGCGACCGCCACCGGCACGCCGTACCGCGCGGCGGGCGGCTCCTGGTCGAAGGGCTACCACACCGGCGTCGACTTCCCGGTGCCCACCGGCACCTCGGTCAGGGCGATCGCCGCAGGCCATGTCGTCGCGGCGGGCTGGGGCGGCTCCTACGGCTACCAGGTCGTGATCCGCCACGCCGACGGCAGGTACAGCCAGTACGGCCATCTGTCCGCGATCGCCGTCAGGGCCGGGCAGAGCGTGGTGGCAGGCCAGCGCATCGCCCGCTCCGGATCCACGGGCAACAGCACGGGTCCGCACCTCCACTTCGAGGTGCGGACCGGGCCCGAGTTCGGGTCGGACATCGACCCGGTCGCCTATCTGAGGGCCGCCGGGGTCAGGCTCTGACCCGGGCCCCTTCACGGCCTTCTCCGGCCGGCTAAGTGCCGGTCCGGGCGGGCTGCTTCGGAGTCGGTACCCGGGGGAGCGGGCCCTCGCCGGCGTCGGGGCCCTGCGGGGCGAAAGGGGGCGCGTCCCCGGCGTGCCCCGACCGGGCGTCGAACGCCGTGGCAGCGTGCGCATGGGCCACCACGCGCAGCGCGGCGGCGGACGCCGTGACCGTCGCCGTCTCCGCGGCACGGCGCTGCTCGCCGATGCGCTCCGTGGTGAGCAGGATCAGGCCGCCCGCCGCGACCACCCCGCTGGTCAGGGCAAGTGCCGTGCCCGCCGTCCCGTGCTGGAAGGACTCACCGAACATGGTGATGCCGACCGCTGCTGCGGCCACCGGATTGACGACGGTCACCGTGGCCAGCGGCGCCGCGAGGCCCGCGCCCCGGTAGGCGGCCTGCGAGAGCAGCAGACCCGATGCCGCCAGGATGCCGATGGCGAGCAGGGTGGGCCATTGCCCGGGCAGGCCGTCGGCGGACCAGCCCACCGCAACCGCCTTCGTGAACACCGAGGCCATGCCGAACGCGATGCCCGCGGCACAGGCCAGCAGCACGCTGCGCACCGCCGGGTGCCGGTGCGCAGCGCGGGCGGCGGCCATCAGGGTCACCACGGCACCGGCCGTGAGCACCGCGAGGAACAGCCGCTGGGCGTCGTCCAGCGCCCTGGACTCGGCGGTTCCGGTCAGCGAGAGCAGGCCCGCGAGCCCGACGGTCGCCATGATCGCGCCGCGCCACGCCGCGGGGCCCGCCGTGCGGCGGGTGAAGAGCGCCGCCATGGGAAGCGCGAACACGATGGTCAGCGCGCCGAGCGGCTGCACCAGGCTCAGCGGGCCGAGGGCGAGCGCCACCACGTGCAGCAGCGCGCCGAGGCCGTTGAGCACGACCGCGCACCACCAGGCCGGGCGCCGCAGCGGGGCGTAGGGGCGGTCCGGGGTGGTGACCGCGACGCGCTCCTGCACGATCGCGCCGCCCGCGTACGCCACCGCGGAGACGAGGGAGAGCAGCGTGGCCGGCGCGAGCGCGCTCATGACGGTCTCGCCGGTCTGCGCCGGGCGTCGGGCCGGTCGTGGTGCGTCCGGCTCCGCGGACGATGGGCATCCATGGTCTCTACGATCTCTCGGAAACGCGTTCACGTCGTCGTACCTGAGCAGGCAATGCGTCCTACTGCCGATGGAGTACCGGCTCCGCCAAGTCCTCCCCAGGACGGGTGCCCCGGGGGGAGATCCCCGATCTTCGGCGCGCCTGCTGTACTCATGGCGTGACGCCCGAATCCGATCTCACCGCACTCGCCTCGGTCGGAGGCTTCTTCGCCCTGCGCCGGGGGACCCCGCCGAGCCGGACCGCGGTCCCCCTCGCGCGGGCCTACACCCTCCTCGCCTCGGGCGACGACCCCCTCACGTTCCGTGTGGAGAAGGTGGCATCGGCGCTCCGGGCGCCCGAGAAGCGCGTCGCCGCGTCCATCGCCCACCTCGGCCTCACCGCCCGGGTGTGGTCGGTGGCGCTCGGTTCGGCGGCACTGTACGGAGCCGTACCGGAGCTGTCCCCGGAGCGCCTCCACTGGGACCCGGACGCCTCGGCGCCGGACGACTTGTGGCTCGCACCCGCCCCGCCGCCATCCGAAGCCGCCCGTCCCGCCGATCCCGCCCGTCCCGCCGACGCCGGCCGCCTCGCCGAGCTGGTCCTGGACACCCACCTGACCCCGCTGGCCGCGGCGCTGGGCGCCCGGTACGCCGTCGCGCCCGGCCTGCTCCGGGGCAATGCAGGGTCCGCCCTGACCGGCGCGGCACGCGAGCTGGACCGGTGGGCCCGGCGAAACGCCCGCCCCGACACGGCCGCGCGCACCCGAGCCCTCACCGCCGCCCTGTTCGAGCACCCCCTGCTCCGCGACACCGGCACCCTCACCCCCGGAGCGGGATTCCGCCGCCGCAGCTGCTGCCTGTACTACCGCATCCCCGGGGCGGGCCTGTGCGGCGACTGCTGCTTCGACCGCCCGCCGTCCCGCCCGGCCCGGCCGCGCTGAGGACCCCGCGGGGAGCCGTGCCGTCCTTGCGCCGCCGTGCACCGCGACGCGGGGACGGCGGCGCCGCATCCGGCCCGCGCCGCCGGGCCGGCCGTCACAACCCCCGTACCGGCCGGCCCGACCGCGCTCTTCCCCGTGCGCCCCTTCTGCGTGACCATGGGACGACCGGCCGCGACGACGGGGGGTTTCTCCGTGCGAGTGGGACTGCTCACCCGGGAGTATCCGCCCGACGTGTACGGAGGCGCGGGCGTCCATGTGGAGTTCCTCGCCCGCGAGCTGCACCGCCTCGTCGACCTCGATGTGCACTGCTGGGGCGAGGGCGCCACGGACGGACTGGTGCGGCACCGCCCCTGGGCCGCCCTCGACACCGCCAACGACGCGTTACGCACCTTCTCGGTCGACCTGTCGATGGCCGCCGCCCTGCGGGGCCGGGACCTGGTCCACTCGCACACCTGGTACGCCAACCTGGCCGGCCACCTCGGCAAACTGCTGCACGGGCTGCCCCATGTGATGACCACCCACTCGCTGGAGCCGATGCGCCCCTGGAAGGCCGAGCAGCTCGGCGGCGGCTACGCCCTGTCGAGCTGGGCCGAGCGCACGGCCATCGAGTCCGCCGACGCCGTGATCGCCGTCTCGGAGGCGATGCGCGCGGACGTCCTCGCCGGATACCCGGCCCTCGACCCGGCCGTCGTGCACGTCGTCCACAACGGCATCGACCCGAACCTGTACCGCCCCGACCGGCGTACCGGCGTACTGGAGCGCCTCGGGGTCGACCCCGGGCGGCCGTACGTGCTCTTCGTCGGGCGCATCACCCGGCAGAAGGGCGTCCCCCATCTGCTGCGCGCCGCCCGGTGGCTGGACCCGGCCGCGCAGCTCGTGCTCTGCGCAGGCGCCCCGGACACGCCGCAGATCGGCCGGGAGTTCCACGCGCTCGTCGACGAGCTGAGCGCGACACGCGACGGCGTCCGATGGATCCCGGGGATGCTGCCGCGCGACGAGGTCGTGCAACTCCTCACGCACGCCCGCGCGTTCGTGTGTCCGTCGGTGTACGAGCCGCTGGGCATCGTCAATCTGGAGGCGATGGCGTGCGGCACCGCCGTCGTCGCCTCCGCGGTCGGAGGCATCCCGGAGGTCGTCGTGGACGGCGTCACGGGGCTGCTCGTGCCGTACGAGGCCGCCGACCCGGAGCGGTTCGAGCGGGGCCTCGCCGAGCGGCTCGACCTCCTCGTCGGTGACCCGGCCGCCGCCCGGCGCATGGGCGCAGCCGGACGCGAGCGTGTGATCGGCGAGTTCGGCTGGGACACGGTGGCCCGGCGCACGGTCGACGTGTACGAGAAGACGCTGTGAGCGGACGGGTGCGAGACGACACGGTGAGCGGACGCGTACGGGAAGACACGGTGAGCGCGGGACGTCAGGGGGCGGTGCGGCGATGCGCGGTGGACCTTCGGTGCTGGGGATCGTACTCGCGGGCGGCGAGGGCAAACGGCTGCTGCCGCTGACCGCCGACCGGGCCAAACCGGCCGTCATCTTCGGCGGGACGTACCGGCTGGTGGACTTCGTCCTGTCGAACCTGGTCAACGGTGACATCCTGCGGATCTGCGTCCTCACGCAGTACAAGTCGCACTCGCTCGACCGCCATGTGACCACGACCTGGCGGATGTCGAGTCTCCTCGGCAACTACGTCACACCGGTCCCGGCCCAGCAGCGCCTCGGCCCCCGCTGGTACCTGGGCAGCGCCGACGCCATCCTCCAGTCCCTCAACCTCGTCCACGACGAACAGCCCGACCACATCGCGGTGTTCGGGGCCGACCACGTCTACCGCATGGACCCGCGGCAGATGCTGCGGCAGCACATCGACAGCGGCGCGGGCGTCACCGTGGCCGGGATCCGGGTGCCGCGCGCCGACGCGTCGTCGTTCGGCGTGATCGCACCGGCCGGGGACGGCACCCGGGTGGAGTCCTTTCTGGAGAAGCCCGCCGACCCTCCGGGGCTGCCGGGCTCCCCGCACCAGGTCTTCGCCTCCATGGGCAACTACGTCTTCACCACCAAGGTGCTCCTGGACGCGCTCCAGCGGGACGCCGAGGATCCCGGATCCGCGCACGACATGGGCGGCTCCATCCTGCCGATGCTGACGGGGCGCGGGCTCGCGCAGCTCTACGACTTCGACGCCAACCACGTGCCCGGCGAGGCGGCCCACGAGCACGGCTACTGGCGCGACGTGGGCACGCTCGACGCGTACTACGACGCCCATATGGACCTGATCTCCGAGCGGCCCGCCTTCTCGCTCGACAACCGCAGCTGGCCGATCTACACGCACCCGGGGCAGCTTCCGCCGGCCAAGTTCTGCGCGGGCGGCATCGCCGGCGACTCCGTCGTGGGCCCCGGCTGCGTCATCCGCGGCCAGGTCACCCGCTCCGTCCTGTCGCCCGGCGTCACCGTGGACGCGGGCGCCGTGGTCCAGGGGTCGGTCCTCCACGACGGCGTCCACGTGGGCCGTGGCGCGGTGGTGCGCGGCGCCGTGCTCGACAAGAACGTGGACGTCCCGCCGGGTGCGACCATCGGCGTCAACCCCGAACGGGACGCCGAGCTCTACACCGTGTCCAAGGGCGGGGTGATCGCGCTCGGCAAGGGGCAGGCCGTGCTCTGACGTTCAGGATCCTTGACGTGTACACGTAGGCAGCGAAGAATGTTCCCGCTCGACACGGTGACAACGTTGTCTACCTGTGAAGGAGACGCTTCCACCCATGAGATGGATCCAACGGCTGCGCGGTGCGAGGACGGTGGCCGCCGTGGCGGTGCTCCTGTGCGGCGCCCTCGCCGCGCCGGCGGCCCACGCGGCCGCCCCGCGAGCGGACCGGCTCACCGATCTGGTCAATCCCTTCATCGGCACGGAGAACGAGGGCAACACCTATCCCGGCGCCGCCGTCCCGTTCGGCATGGTGCAGTTCTCGCCGGACACCGGCCACAACACGGGCTACGACCATGCCCAGAACCACATCCGCGGCTTCTCGCTCGTCCATCTGTCCGGTGTCGGCTGCGGCCTCGGCGGCGACCTGCCGGTCCTGCCGACCACCGGCGACATCACCTCCACCGACTACGCGGCCTACGCGGCGGAGTTCGGCCACGACACCGAGCAGGCGAGTCCCGGCAGTTACAAGGTCGGCTTCACGAACGGCATCGAGGCCGAACTGACGGCGACCGCCCGCACGGGCGTGCAGCGCTACACCTTCCCCGCGACCGACCACGCCAACGTCCTGCTGAACGCGGGGCAGTCGCTGCACCGGACGGTCGCCACCGAGGTGGAGATCCTCGACGACCGGACCGTGCGCACGGCCATCACCGGCAGCGGCTTCTGCCAGGGCACCGAGCCGTACACGGTCTACACCGTCACCCGGTTCGACCGGCCCTTCACCACCTCGGGGACCTGGAACGGAGCCACCGTCACCGAGGGCTCCCGGAAGACGGCCGGTACGAGCGGCCGCACCGGCGCCTGGGTCCGCTTCGACACCCGCAAGGACCGCACGGTCGAGGCGACGACCGCCCTGTCGTACGTCGACGCCAGGGGGGCCGCGCTCAATCTGCGGGCCGAGGGCGGACGTTCGTACGACCGGGTGGCGGACGACGCGCGCGCCGCGTGGGAGGAGCGGCTCGACGACGTACGGGTGCAGGGCGGCGGCGCCACGCTGCGGCGCACCTTCTACTCGTCGCTGTACCGGTCGTTCCTGGCGCCGAACATCGGCAGTGACGTCGACGGCCGCTACACCGGCTGGGACCGGAAGGTCCACCGCACCCGCGGCTTCACGTACTACCAGAACTGGTCCCTGTGGGACACCTACCGCACCCAGTCGCAGCTGCTGTCGCTGCTCGCGCCGCGCGAGGCCCGCGACATGGCCGTCTCCGTACTGAAGATCGACGAGGAGAGCGGCTGGCTGCCCAAGTGGGGCTACGGCACCGTCGAGACGAACATCATGACCGGCGACCCGGTCACACCGTTCCTCACCAACGCCTACCAGCAGGGGCTGCTGAAGGGGCCCGAGGGGTACGCGGAGCAGGCGTACCGCGCCCTGAGGAAGAACGCCGACGGTGTGCCGCCCGCGGACTCGCCGGCCGTCGGCCGTGAGGCGAACCGCGAGTACATCGCCCATGGCTTCGCGCCCTACGTCAAGGGCCGCCCGCACGCCAAGCCGGGCGACTCCGACTACGACCACGGGGCGTCGGCGACGCTGGAGTACGCGCTGTCCGACGCGATGCTCGGCGCGATGGCCCGCGACCTGGGGCACACGGCGGACGCCGCGCGGTACGCCGGGCGCGCGCAGAACTACCGGAGCATCTTCGACCCCGCCACCGGGTTCTTCCGTGCCCGCGACGCCTCCGGCGCCTTCACCGGACCGGCCGACCCGGCCCGTGGAGAGGGCTTCCACGAGGGCACGTCCTGGCAGTACCAGTGGCTGGTGCCGCAGGACCTGCCGGGCATGGTGGGCCTCATCGGCGGGGAGTCCGCGGCCAACAGCCGCCTCGACTCGTTCTTCGCCTACGACAAGCTGCTGGACGATCCGGCGAAGACCGCGCGCGAGGTATGGGTCAACGGCCCGTACGACTACTACAACGCGGACAAGTACAACCCGCAGAACGAGCCCGACCTCATAGCCCCCTACACCTATCTGTCGACCGGTCAGCCCTGGAAGACGACCGACGTGGTGCACGCCGCGCTCACGCTCTTCACGGACACACCGACCGGCATGACCGGCAACGACGACCTCGGCACCATGTCCGCCTGGAACGTGCTGTCGTCGATCGGGATCTTCCCGGTCCAGCCGGGCGCCGCGACCTGGGGCCTGTCCACACCGGTGTTCGACCGGGTCGACCTGAGCCTGGACCGCCGGTACTTCCCGCGCGGCCACCTGACGGTGACGGCGCCGGGCACGTCCGACAGCAGTCGGTACATCGTGTCGGCCCGCACCGACGGAGTCCCGTACGACAAGACGTATGTGACCACCGACGCGCTCCGCCGACTGGGTGAGCTGTCCTTCACCGTCGGGGAGCGGCCCTCGTCCTGGGGAACCTCGGCGCAGGCCGCTCCGCCGCCGGTCGGCTGACCCCCATGGCCCCATAAGACCCGCCTGGCCCCACAAGACCCGCCCCTCCACCCGGGGCGGGTCTTAATCTGCTGTTAACTGTCCGTAGCCTGATCGTACTTGACCGTAGTCGTCCGACGGCGGTTGACTTCATCCCTCCCCGTCGTCGACGCGAGAGCACGCACTTGACTCCCGATCTGCTCGCACCACTCGACCTGGCGTTCTGGAACATCGAGTCCACCGCCCACCCGATGCACCTCGGTGCCCTCGGCGTGTTCGCCGCCGGCTCGCCGTCCGCCGCGCAGCACGCCGCGGAACTCCTCGCCGTGCGGGCCGCCGCCGTGCCCGGGCTGCGCATGCGGATCCGCGACGTCCGGGTGCCCGTCGGCGGGGCGGCACGCGAGGCGGCGCCCGGCTTCGACCCGCTCGACCACGTCCACCTCGCCGCGCCCGCCGCCGACTTCCAGACGGCGGCGGGCGCCCTGATGGAACGGCCCCTGGCGCGGCAGAGCCCGCCGTGGGAGGCCCATGTGCTGCCCGCCGAGGACGGGGCGTCCTTCGCGGTGCTGTTCAAGTTCCACCACGCACTCGCCGACGGGCTGCGCGCGCTGACGCTCGCCGCCGCCCTCATGGACCCCATGGGGGCGCCCCCGGCCAGGCCGGCCCGCCCCGCCGAGGCGCCCTCGCCCGGCTTCGCCGTTCCCGTGCTCGGCCCCCTCGGCCTGCGCCGGGCCTCGCTCGCCGATCTGCACCCGCGCAACCTGCCCGGGCTGCTCCGCGACACGGTCACCGATGTCACCCAGGCCCTCGACATCGGCGCGTCCGTGGCCCGCGCCACCTGGGACGTACGCTCCACGCCCGCCCTCGTCTCCCGCCCCACCGGCACCCGCCGCACCGCCGGAGCCGTGCTCGACCTGGACGACGTGCACCGGGTGCGCAAGGCCGTCGGCGGCACCGTCAACGACGTCCTGATCGCCGTCGTCGCCGGGGCGCTGCGCCGCTGGCTCGACGAACGCGGCGACGGCAGCGAGGGCGTCGAGCCGCGCGCGCTGATCCCCGTGTCGCGGCGCCGCCCGCGCACCGCCCACCCGCAGGGCAACCGGCTCTCCGGGTACCTGATACGGCTCCCCGTCGGCGACCCCGACCCACTCGCCCGGCTACGCGCCGTACGCACCGCCATGGACCGCAACAAGGACGCCGGCCCGCACCGCGGAGCGGGCGCCGTCGCGCTGCTCGCCGACCACGTGCCCCCGCTGGGGCACCGGCTCGGCGGCCCCGTCGTCGCGCAGGCCGCCCGGCTGCTCTTCGACATCCTGGTGACCAGCGTGCCGCTGCCCAGCCTGGGCCTGAAGCTCGGCGGCTGCCCGCTCGCCGAGGTGTACCCGCTCGCGCCGCTCGCCCGTGGGCAGGCCCTGGCGGTGGCCGTCTCGACCTACCGCGGACGGGTCCACTACGGGCTCGTCGCCGACGCCGCGGCGGTACCCGACCTCGATGTGCTGGCACGTGCGCTGCGGGAGGAGGCAGGCGAACTGCGGGAGGCGGCGGCAGCGGTGCACTGAGGGCCGCGGTGGCCCGGTCCGGCGGACACCCGGCGAGGATTCCGGTGTCCGGCGCCCGGTGAGGGCGCGCTGTCCGGCCTGCCTCGGCCGCGGGTCCCGGAGCCCGCCGGGGTCCGGCCGTGAGCCGGGGCGCCGGGCCGGGGCGGCTCGGGCCGGTGTCCGGCCACCGATCGGTTTGGCGGGCAGGCCCGTGCCTCACGTAAAGTTCACGTTTTGAAACTCCAGGGCGCGAGCGACACGAGGAACACATCGATGACCGTGACAGAGGACAGCCAGGCGTACGGTCCCGGCATCGACCCCGAACGCCTCGCCGTCTGCCTCGGCGTGCTGGAGGAGCTGGACAAGCTGGACGTCGACCACCCCGACGCGGTGATGGTGCGCCGTGCCACCTCGCACGTCTACCGGGTGGTCAAGCAGCGCCGCCGCCAGGAGCGGCGGGCCGCCAAGACCGCGCACGACAAGGCCGTGACGGAGGCCACCGCGACCGGCTCGGCCGAGCGCATCGACGACGAGACCCAGGGCATCCTGCCCTCGTCCGCGACGGCGAAGGGCGAGATCGCGGGCATACTCCAGCGCCCGCGGTCCTGCTACACCTGCAAGAGCCGGTACGTCGAGGTCGACTACTTCTACCACCAGCTCTGCCCGGACTGCGCCGGCGAGAACCGGGCCCGGCGTGAGGCCCGCGCGGACCTCACCGGCAAGCGGGCGCTGCTCACCGGCGGCCGGGCCAAGATCGGCATGTACATCGCGCTGCGGCTGCTGCGCGACGGCGCGCACACCACGATCACCACGCGTTTCCCGAACGACGCGATCCGCCGCTTCAAGGCAATGCCCGACAGCGACGAGTGGATCCACCGTCTGAAGATCGTCGGCATCGACCTGCGCGACCCCGCCCAGGTCGTCGCCCTCGCGGACTCGGTCGCCGCCGAGGGCCCCCTCGACATCCTGATCAACAACGCCGCACAGACCGTGCGCCGCTCCCCGCAGGCCTACAGCGAGCTGCTGACCGCCGAGTCCGCGCCGCTGCCGGCCGGTGAGCTGCCCCCGGCAGAGGTCATCGGGACCTTCGGCTCCGGCGCCGTGGCCGCGCTCCCCGTCGCCGGATCCGGCGCACTCACCGCACAGGACGTCACGGAGCTGGCGCTGGTGTCCGGCTCCGCCTCGCTGGAGCGGATCGCGGCCGGTACCGCCATCGACGCGGGCGGTCTGGTGCCCGACCTGCACGACACCAACAGCTGGGTCCAGACGGTCGAGGAGGTCGACCCGGTGGAGCTGCTGGAGGTCCAGCTCTGCAACTCCACCGCGCCGTTCATCCTGATCAGCCGTCTGCGCTCGGCGATGACCGCGGCCGTGGCGAAGGGCTCCCGCCGCGCCTACATCGTGAACGTCTCCGCCATGGAGGGCGTCTTCGGCCGCGGCTACAAGGGCGCCGGTCACCCGCACACCAACATGGCCAAGGCCGCGCTGAACATGCTCACGCGCACCAGCGCCCAGGAGATGTTCGAGAAGGACGGCATCCTGATGACCGCGGTCGACACCGGCTGGATCACCGACGAGCGGCCCCACCCCGACAAGGTGCGCATGGCCGAGTCCGGCTTCCACGCGCCGCTCGACCTCATCGACGGCGCGGCACGGGTCTACGACCCGATCGTGCGCGGCGAGGCGGGCGAGGACCTGTACGGCGTCTTCCTGAAGGACTACGCGCCCGGCAAGTGGTGAGCCCGGCCGCCCGGTCGCCGCGTCCACGGTGGTCCGGGATCCGGGGGGGAGGCGCCACGTCGGTCCGGGAGCCGGGGCGGAGCGGACGCCGTGTGGCGGAAACGATGACGCATCGGCCCCGCCCGGCCGTCACCGGTCACCCCCGACGGGCACCAGGGACGTTCGCGGGGCCTGTCGTCACGTTCCCGTCGTCCGCCCGAAGGGCCGGCCGGAGTCCGGCGACGGGCCCTCGGCACCGGGCGTCCGTGACCGGAGCCGGTCGTGGACCGGGTACGTGCCGCCGCCCGCCGCCCTGACCCGGGTGCCGCCGTCCACCAGCAGGTCCGCGCCCGTGATCCAGCCGGCCTCGTCCGATGAGAGCCAGACGACGGCCCGGGCCACGTCCTCCGGCTCCCCGATGCGGCCGAGCGGCACTCCCGCGGCGAGCTCCTGCTCCGCGCCCTCCCAGACGAAGCGGGCCATGTCGGTGCGGACGAGTCCGGGGGACACGGAGTTGACGCGTACCAGCGGGCCCAGCTCGCCCGCTAGCTGGGCGGTCAGGTGCAGCAGTGCGGCCTTGCTCGTGCCGTAGGCGCCCACCTGCGGACCCACGTGTCCAGCGCCCTCGGTGCAGATGTTCACCACGCTGCCGCCGTGGTCGCACATCCACGCGCGCCATGCGCACTGCACCAGCCGCAGTGGAGCCTCCACGTTCACCGCGAAGGCGTCGCGCCAGCGGTCCGGGTCGACGTCCATGAGGGGGCCGTACGGCTCGTTGGCCGCCGCGTTGTTCACCACCACGTCGATCCCGCCGAAGGTACGCAGGGCCAGGTCGGTGACCTCCCACAGATGGGCCGGGTCGGCCACGGTCCCGGCGAGGCCGACCGCCTCCGCCCCGGTGGCGCGCAGCTCGTCGACCGCGGCGGTCACCCCGTCCGGGTCCCGGCCCGTCACGCACACCCGCGCCCCGGACCGGGCCAGCGCCCCCGCGACGGCCCGCCCGATCCCGCGCGTGGCGCCGGTGACCACGGCCGCCCTGCCCTCCAAAGCGTCCCGTGACATCATCCGCGCACCGTCTCATGACGGGGCGTCACGGGGAGAGGGGGCGGTCGGTGAAGGAGATGGGCGGATTCGTCCGTGGACGGAGGGGCCGGCGGCGGGCGCGGCGGGCACGGCGGTCGTGCGCCGGAAGGTCCGCGGGAGGCAGAGGCAGAGGCAGAGGCGGAGGTGCGGGCGCACGGGCACCCGGGGAGGGGTGAGGTGAGCCGGACGCCGCGGACGGCGGGGGCTGCACGGGTGGTCGGGGGAGCGGGCCGAGGTGTGCGCGGGAGGTCAGCCGCGGCGGGCGGCCGCTACCAGTTCCAGGACCGGGCGCCAGTCCTCCAGCTCGCCCGCGTTGAGGCCCACGACCTTGCCGGCGTCGTCCGCCTGGCGGAGGGTGACCGCGTCCTCGGCGATCGGGTCGCTCTCGAAGGCCGCCACCTCCGCGGGGGTCATCACCCCACCCTGGAGGGTGAGCGTCAGCGTGCTCTGCGCGGAGAGCCCGCGACCGGGTTCGACGGCCGCCAGGTACCGCTTGGCGGGGACGTGCAGCCGGACCAGCCGGGCCACCCGCTCGCCGAGCAGCGGCCGCACGAGGTCGGCGGCGTGGTCCGCGTGCCCCGCGTCGTCACCCGGATGGACCAGATGCCCCAGGTCGTGCACCAGCCCCGCCACCTGGAGCTCCTTGTCACTCGGATGGGTGCGTCGCAGCAGTGCGGCCGTCTGCAGTGCATGGTCGTGCAGATCGACCGGGTCGCCGCTGCGGTCGGGCGTGTCCCACGCGCCACGGCAGGTGTGCAGCAGATCCATCAGGTCGTCGACGCTGCGCAGCTCCATGCCTCGCCCACTCCTCCCTGCGGTTGGCTCTCGGCACCAGGCAGCAGATCATGGCCGAATGAACGCCAAGCGACGCGCAACGGTCGCATGTGTTTCGGGCCCTATCGAGCGGGGACCCGCTCATTTGGTTAGTCTGTAGCGCACGGACAGCCCGAACGGATGTCACCAGCACCCGTTCGTCCGTCCCGGTACGGCCGGTCACCACGGCCCGCCCGAGCGTGAGTCAACCGGCGCCACCGCGTCCGCTTCGCCCCCGACACACCAGCCCGACCGGGGTGGCAGGAGCCTTGGCACGAGTGCACGGCCCGTACGCCCCGGGGGTTACCCGACACAGAAGGAGTGCGCGGTGACACCAGAGAAGTCGAGACGAGAAGAGCGCCCCAAGGAACGCACCGAGGGCGGCAACCGCAAGGCGGAGAAGCTGGGCAGCCTCGAGGTGTGGGCCAGGTCGGCCCCGATCCGCCTCGCCGGCTACGAGGACGACCTCGCGGAGCCCCACATCCTGCCCAGCGTCGACTGAGGCTCACCGGGGCACCTCCTCGCCCCGCCGCTCCCCGGTCCGGGGGCTCCGGCCCCCGGACCTGCCGTGCCGCCCGCTCCCGGCTCAGCCCACCGGCGCCGTCCGCTCCCACGGACGTGCCGCCTCCAGCTGTGCGGCGAGCCCCAGGAGACGGGCCTCGCCGCCGGGGCGGGTCACCAGCTGGACGGCGCAGGGCGCACCGGACGGCAGCGAACCGAACGGCACCACCATGGCGGGCCAGCCGGTGAGGTTCCACGGCGGTGTGAGCGGCGAGTAGCGCGTGTTGGCCAGCAGATTGCGCAGCCACCCGCGGCGGTGCCAGGTCACCGCCGCCGGCCCCGGCCGGGCGAGCGCCGGCGTCAGCAGCACGTCGTGCTCCGCGAAGAACGGCTCCAGGGCGGTCCGCAGCGCGGTCCGCCGCTCACCGCCGGACACCGTCCGCACCAGATGCCTGCCGACGGCGGCGTGCCGGCGCGTGCGCGGGGCGAGCAGACGGTGGTCCAGGTCCTGTGCGTCCACGGCGGTCCCCGCGGTCCAGTGCGCCAGCGCGGTGGGACCGAGCCACCACGGGTACGGCGGATCGGCGCGGCGCACCCGATGGCCCGCCCCGGTGAGCGCGGCGGCGGCCTCCCGTGCGGCCGTCGCGTAGGGCCGGGTGACCGGTACGCCGAGCAGCGGGCTGCGGACGGAGACGGCGACCGAGACCCGCTCCGGGTCGGCCGGGACCGGTACCTCCGCGTCCGCGAGGACGGCGAACAGCGTCCGGGCGTCCTCCACCGTCGTCGCCAGGGGTCCGTTTTCGGCCATACCGAACCAGTCGCCGTGACCGATGCCCGCAGGGATGGTGCGGGGGCCCGGCTTCAGCCCGACGAGTCCGCAGTTGGCGGCCGGGATGCGGATCGACCCCATGCCGTCGTTCCCCAGCGCGATCGGCACCATCCCGGCGGCGACCGCGGCTGCGCTGCCGCCCGAGGAGCCGCCGGCCGTGCGCCGGGTGTCCCACGGATTGCGGGCGATGCCGTAGGCGCCCTCCGTGGTGCCGAAGACGCAGAGCTCCGGCACGTTCGTCAGGCCGACGACCACCGCACCCGCCGCACGCACCCGGGCCACCGTGGGGTGGTCCTGGTCGGCCGGGGTCGCATCCGTCGCCGCCGAGCCGTTGCGGTTCGACTCGCCGCGTACGGCGAGGTTGTCCTTGACCGCGACCGGCACGCCCGCGAGGGGGAGTTCGGCGAGGTCGGTCCGGGCGGCCACCTCGTCCGCCTCGGCGAGCGCGGCCTCGGCGCGCACCGTGCGGAAGGCACCGATCCGCCCGTCGAGCCGTTCGATCCGTGCCAGATGACCGGCGACCACCTCGCGCGGTGTCACCTGCTTCTCGCGCACGGCGGCGGCTATCTCGGCGGCGGTGCGTCCGGCCCAGTCGGTCACGGGGTCTCCTCGTCGGCGTGCGCTCGGTGAACCATCGGCAGGCGCGGATACGTGCACGGCGGTGCGGTGATCCACGGACAGGCGAGACTGTGCCCCAGAAGCCTCGATTCGTCCAGGGTGCCATCCCGCCCCTCCCTCCGGTCATCGGATCAATTGTCCAAGTCCCCTTCATGCAAGTCCCATTGACAGGCATTCACGTCGCCTCAATCATCAAACCTCCGATGACTGTCCGGCCAGAGTCGCCTGGGAGTGCTGACGCATGAGTACGTACCCAAGACGCCACGTCCTCGGCTCCGCGGCCGCCGTAGCCGCGGCCGTACCGCTCGCCACGGGGCGGGCATTCGCCGCCACCCCGCCCCGCACCGCACGGAAGGCCTCCGCGCAGACGATGGACGACACCTGGGGCACCGTCCCCGATCCGGTTCCCGTGCCCTTGGACGCCCACTTCGACAACGACGGCATCGACACGGCCGCCGCGCGCGGCGGCGACTTCGACGGGTCCGGATACACCTTCCCCGGGGAGGAACTCCCCGCGGGCCGCGTCGACATCGACGGAGTCCCGTTCACCTTCCCGACCTCGGCGGCGGGAGCCGCGAACAACGTCGTCGCCATGGGGCAGCGCATCGACCTGCCCAAGGGCCGCTATCTGTCGGCGGTGTTCCTGACCGCGGGCAGCTACGGGGACGCCTCCGGCACGGCCACCGTGCACTACGCGGACGGGTCCACGACGACCGCAGGCATCGGCGGATCCGACTGGTACCAGGCGGGCGGAGGCCTGTCCGCCCCATACCGCTACAGGCCCGACGGCACGAAGGACGCGCACCAGGTCGGTCTCGGCACCAGCGAGCTGGGGCTCGACCCGCGGCGCGAGGCCGTGGCGGTCACCCTGCCGACGACGCACCCGGCCGAGGCCGGCAGGACGTCGCTGCATGTCTTCGCGCTCTCCCTGCAGCCCGCCGCCCAGGGCCGCGCGGTCGCGCTGCGCGACGCGCACTCCACGGTGTCGCTGCTGGAGGAGTCGGGCGCCCAGAGCGTCGAGGCGACGGTCGTCAACGCCGGCTCCGTCGCCGTGCTCGCCTCCGACGGCCTGACGGTCACCGTCGACGTGCCCGGTGCCCGCACCGTGCAGCCCGCCCGCATCACCCGCCTCGACCCGGGCGAACAGGCCCGCGTCCGCGTCGGCATCCGCAACCGCGCGGGCGTCCGGCCCGGCACCGTCCAGGACGGCCGGGTCCGCGCCACCGGACGCGGCGCCACGGCGGCGTCGAGCACACGGAAACTCGCGCTCGGCGTCACCGACTACGAGCCGGCCGACGCCTCACTCGCCCGCCACCAGGCGCCCTACTGGTTCCACGCCGCCAAGTTCGGCATCTTCATCCACTGGGGCGTCTACTCGGTGCCCGCCTGGTCACCGGTGGGGAAGCAGTACGCCGAGTGGTACTGGAACCACATGCAGAGCCCGGACAACGAGGTCTACGCGTACCACGCGCGGACGTACGGCGAGGACTTCGCGTACGACGACTTCATCCCGATGTTCACGGCGAAGAGGTTCGACCCGCGCGCCTGGGTCGAACTCTTCCGCGACGCCGGCGCCCAGTACCACGTGCTCACCTCCAAGCACCACGAGGGCTTCGCGCTCTGGGACACCAAGGTCTCCGACCGCAACGCCGTCAAGATGGGCCCCGGGCGCGACCTGGTCAAGGAGCTCTTCGACGCGTCCAGGCGCTACACCCCCGAACTCCACCGCGGCCTCTACTTCTCCATGCCGGAGTGGTTCAACCCCGACAACCCGTGGATGGGCCACGCCCCGCGCAACCCCTACACCCGGCAACCGGTCCCGTACACCGGCTACCGTGCCGGTGCGGACTATGTGAAGGGCTACCAGGCCCCGCAGATGCTCGAGCTGATCCACGGCTACGACCCACAGGTCATCTGGTGCGACATCGGCGGTGTCAACGACAGCCGGACCGTGCTCGCCGAGTTCTTCAACCACGCCAAGAACCGGCCGCGCCCCTACGAGGTCGCCGTCAACGACCGCTCCGGCATCGCCTTCCACGACTTCACGACGCCCGAGTACACGACGTACCAGAACACGGTCGTCGCCCCATGGGAGTCGAGCCGCGGACTCGACCCGTTCAGCTACGGCTACAACCGGGCCACACCCGACGACCGGTACATGACCGCGGAGGACGTGGTGCACGGCCTCGTCGACATCGTCAGCAAGAACGGCAACTTCCTGCTCGACATAGGCCCGCGCGCCGACGGCACCATTCCGGAGATCATGCAGACGCGGCTGCGCGAGACGGGGGAGTGGCTGAAGGTCAACGGCGAGGCGATCTACGACACCACCTACTGGTCGCGCATGGCGCAGCTCGGCGAGGACCTGCGCTTCACCGTCCGGCAGAACAAGGCGTTCTACATCCACTCCCTGACGGCGCCCGGAGCCACGCTCACCGTCGAGGCGCCGGTCCCGATCCGGCCCGGCGACAAGGTCACGCTCCTCGGCCACGACCGACCGCTCACCTGGACGGTCCGCGGTGGCGCACTGGTGATCGACGTGCCGCAGGCGGCCCGTAGGGCGGGGCGCCACGTCTGGGTGTTCAAGGTGGAGTGGCATGGCTGAGCGCACCGCAGGCACGTCCCGGCGCCCGTCCCGCCGGCACGTCGCTCCCGGCGGACGGCCCGGCCGGCGCCCGCCGGACCAGCGGCCGCCCGCCCACCGGACGCCGACCGCCCACTGACCTCAGGGAGAGCCGCCTCCATGGCCGTCAGCCGACGCCAGTTCGTCCTGTCCGCCACCGCCACCGCCGTCGCGGCGGGCGCCGCACTCACCGCGCCGTCCGCCGCGGCGGCACTGCCCCGCTCGTCCCCGGACGAGCCGCACCAGCGCATCCCGGTCAGCCCCGCCGACTCCCCCGACGAGTTGGTCGCCAAGGCCTCACGGGTCCGTCCCACGGACCGCCAGATCGCCTGGCAGCGGCGGGAGAAGACCGCGTTCCTGCACTTCGGCGTCAACACGTTCACCGGCCTGGAATGGGGCACGGGGGACGAGGACCCGGACGTCTTCCAGCCGTCGCAGCTCGACACCGACCAGTGGGCGCGCGCACTGCGCGACGGCGGATTCGAGCTCGCCATCCTCACCGTCAAGCACCACGACGGCTTCGTCCTCCACCCGAGCCGGTACACCCGGCACGGCGTCGCCTCCAGCAGCTGGCGCGGCGGCAGGGGCGACGTGCTGCGGGACTTCGCCGACTCCATGCGCCGCCACGGGCTCAAGGTCGGTGTCTACGTCTCCCCGGCGGACGAGAACCAGTACCTGCACGGCGTCTACGCCAACGGCAGCGCCCGATCGGTCCGCACCATCCCCACCCTCGTGGACGGCGACGACCGCGCGGGCACCGCCCCGCGCACCTTCACCCTCCAGGCCACCGACTACGGCGCCCATATGCTCAACCAGCTCTACGAGGTGCTCACCCAGTACGGGCCCGTCGACGAGGTCTGGTTCGACGGGGCGCAGGGCCGCATCCCGCCGGACAGGGTCGAGAAGTACGACTGGGACAGCTGGTACGCGCTGGTGCGGGCACTCGCCCCGGACGCGTCGATCGCCGTGTCCGGTCCCGATGTGCGCTGGGTCGGCAACGAGGGCGGCCTGGCACGCGAGAACGAGTGGAGCGTCGTCCCCGTCACCGAGCTCGACCACGGCCGCACCGACTACGCCCTGCCCTACGACGCCCCCGACCAGGGCAGCCGCGAAGCGCTGCTCCGGGCACGGGGCAGCGCGGACTACCTCCAGTGGTGGCCCGCCGAATGCGATGTGTCGATCCGGCCGGGCTGGTTCCACCACGCCGACCAGCAGCCCAAGTCGGTCGAGCAGCTGACCGACATCTGGTTCCGGTCGGTCGGCCGCAACTCCGTACTGCTGCTCAACGTCCCGCCCGACAACCGCGGTCTGCTCGCGGACGCCGACGTGGCACGGCTGCGGGAGTTCCGCGAGCGCATCGGGCGGGAACTTCCCGTGGACCTCGCCCGCGGCACCCGCGCCGGCGGCGACGGCGGCCGCCCCTGTGCCGCGGTGGACGGCGACCCGCGGACGGCATGGACGGCGCCCGCCCCGTCCCACGGCACTCTCACGCTCGACCTCGGCGGTACACGCGAGGTGGACCGGATCCGCCTCGCCGAGGACATCCGGCACGGCCAGCAGATCGAGCACGTCGTGGTCGAGGCGTACACCGACGGCGGCTGGGCGCAGGCCGCCGAGGCCGGAACCGTCGGCGCGAGCCGCATCCTGACGCTCGCGGCACCCCTGACCGCGCGGCACTGGCGGCTGCGGGTCACCCGGTCCCGACAGGCGGCGCGCATCGCCGAGTTCGGGCTGTACCGCTCCGCCGTGTGACCCCGGAGGTCGCCGCCCGCGCATCGGGCGGCGACCCTTCGCGCGGGGGAGCGGGCGGCCGGAGTGTCCTGCGGACCGGGCCCCGCGGGCCCGGCGTGCTCCGCAGGACACCCGCCCGTCAGGCGTGGACCCGCGGGAGGACCTTGTCCAGCCGGCGGGGCAGCCACCAGTTGGCCCGGCCCATCAGGAGCATCGTCGACGGCACCAGGAGGAGCCGGACGATGGTGGCGTCGAGGACCACGCTGACGCCGAGGCCGAGGGCCAGCATCTTGACGACCACGGTCGGCGATGCGGTGAAGGACAGGAACACCGCCGTCATGATGAAGGCCGCGCTGGAGATGACGCGCCCGGTGGTGGCGAGGCCGGTGCCCACGGCGTGGGCGTTGTCCCCGGTGGCCCGCCAGGTCTCGGCGATCCGGGAGAGCAGGAAGATCTCGTAGTCCATGGAGAGCCCGAAGACGATGGCGAACATCATCATCGGCACATAGGACTCGATCGGCACCGGCTCGGACAGGCCCAGCAGGCCGTCCCCCCAGCCCCACTGGAAGATCGCGACGAGCACGCCGTAGGAGGCGGCCGTCGTCAGCAGATTGAGCAGGACCGCCGTGAGCGGGATGAGCAGACTGCGGAAGACCATCGCCAGCAGAAGGAACGCGGCGACCAGGACGATCCCGATGATGACGGGCAGACGCCGGGTGATGGTGTCGCGGAACTCGAGCTGACCCGCGGTCGTGCCGGTGACGTAGCCGTGCGCGCCGGTGCTCCCGAGGGTGTCGGGCAGCGTGTGGTCCTTGAGGGTCTCGAACAGGTCGCTGGTCGTGGCGGACTGCGGTCCGCCGTCGGGAGTGACGGACGTGACCAGCAGCTTGCCGTCGGAGGTCGGCCGCACGGGGGTGATCCGGGCGACGCCCTCGGAGTCGTGGAGCGCCCGGGTCAGGCTGTCGGAGGTCTTCGCGGCGGAGGCGCCGTCGAGGTCGACGACGACCGTGAGCGGGCCGTTCGCGCCGGGACCGAAACCGGGCCCGTCGGCGTCGGAGATGAGGTCGTAGGCGGTACGGCTGGTCGTACCGGGCTTGTCGGCGCCGGGGTCGACGTGGCCGAGCCGCATCGACAGCAGCGGTACGGCACATGCGGCCATCACGAGGGTGCCGGCCAGCAGGAACGTCCAGGGGCGGCGGGCCACCAGGGCGGCGTGGCGGCGCCAGCCGTCCCGGTCACCCGCGGTCTCCGCGACGGGCCGCCTGCGCACGCGCAGCCGGTCGATGCGACGGCCCGTCAGACCGAGGGCGGCGGGGACCAGGGTGAGCGCGGCGGCCGCGGTGACGACGACCGCGACGGTGCCCGCGAGACCGAGCTTGCCGATGAACGTCAGCCCGCACGCGTACAGGCTCATCAGCGCGACCGCCACGGTGAGCGCGGCCACCAGCACGGCGTGCCCGCTGGTGGCGTTGGCACGACCGGCGGCCGCGGTGGGTTCGTGTCCGTCGATCAGGTCCTGGCGGAACCGAGTGGTCAGGAAGAGGGCGTAGTCGATTCCCACCCCCAGGCCGACCATCGCGGCCAGGGTGGGGGCGGCGGTGGCGAAGGTGACGGTGCCGGCCACGATCCCGACCAGGCCGAGGCCCACGCCGACCCCGACCAGCGCCGTGGCCAGGGGCAGCAGCGCCGCCAGCACGCTGCCGAAGCCGACCAGCAGGACCGCGAGTGCGGCGGCGACGCCGACGGCCTCGCTGGCGAAGTCGTTGGCGGGCGTGCGGGTGACCTCGCTGAAGTCGCCGCCGTAGGCGACCCCGACCCCGGCGTCCCTGGCCGGTGCGGTGGCCTTGTCCAACTGCCCGGTGTAGTCGTGCCCGAGCGTCTTCAGCTGCGTGTCGAAGGACACGGTGGCTGCGGAGGTGCGCCCGTCGCCGCTGACCGCCGGCGCGGACACGGCGGTGACGTGCGGCAGCGTCCTCAGATCGGAGAGTGTCCTGTCGACGGCCGGCTGCTGCGCGCTCAGGCGTCCGGAGGAGACGTGGAAGACGACGCGTCCGTTGGGTGCGCCGGCCGCGGGGTCGGACGCCTTGAGGAGATCGGCGCCCTGCGTCGACCGGCTCCCGGGCAGGCTCACCTCGTCGCTGAACACCGGGCCGACCGCATGACGGCCGGCGAGTGCGGCGACCAGCAGGACCAGCCACACGCCGATCACCCACACCGGATGGCGGGCGCAGAACGCCCCGAGGCGGCCCAGCCGGCTCGGGGAGGCGGTGACCGGCGGTGCGGTCTCCGGCGGTGCGGTCTCGGGCGGAGAGGTGGACACGTCGCCTCCAGGAGGAAATCTGTCAGGACTGACAGGAAGCGTATACGTAAAAATGTCAGTCCTGACAATTGGCATTTGTGACGGGATGGCGGTTAGGGTGCTGCCATGTCAGAGACCGACGAGCCGGGACTGCGCGAGCGCAAGAAGGACCAGACACGCCGAGCCCTGCGCGAATGCGCCGCCAAGCTGTTCGCCGAGCACGGCTTCGCGGGCACGACCATCGCCGACATCGCGGCCTGCGCGAACGTGTCGGAGCGGACCTTCTTCCGCTACTTCGACAGCAAGGAAGCTCTGCTCCTGCCCGACGGCATCGAGCTGTTCGCGCACGTCGAGCGGGCCCTGGCCGAACGGCCGGCGGACGAGGACCCCCTGCAGGCGGTCACCCAGGCGCTGCTGGACGCGGTCAAGCCGTTCGCGGGCACCAGCCTCACCGCCCTGACCCGCCCGCTCGAGGGCACCGAGTCCCTCGTCGCCTCCCGGCTCGTGCTGGCCTTCGGCGAATTCGAGGAACGGCTGGGCCTCCTGATCGAGAAGCGGCTCCCGTCCGGGACGCCCGACGCCGACCTGCACGCCGCGGTCATCGCGGGCGCCGCGCTCTCCGCCGTGCGGGCCGTCCTGCGCACCCTGCGCAACCGCCGCCGGAGCGGCCGGGAAGAGCCCGTCCCGCCCCCCCTGCTCCCCGCGGCCTTCGCCATCCTGTCCCGGATAGGAACTCCTCGCCCGTGAAGATCCGTCGCACCCCCGCCGTCTCCGCCGCCGTCGTCCTCGCCGCTGCCCTCGCGGCGGTCGTCGGCAATCTCGCGCTGGAGCACACCGCCGAGGACCACATCGTCAGCGCGGCCGACTGCCGGCTGCACCACCCGGGTCACGTCAGCGCCGACCTCACCGCCACCTTCGCCGGACTGAAGGGACTGACGGGGGACCTGGGCACCGTGCACATCGACGCCGAGGGCGTCCACCGCGACGGCACCGACGTGGACGTGTCGGCCGATCTGCACGACGTCACGACCGGGGGCACCACCGGCGGCGGGACGGCCGACGTCACCGTCCCCTACACCGAGCTCCGGAAGCGGCTCGGCGACAGCAGCGGCATGACCGTCACCAAGGACGACACCGGACTCGTCCTGACCGGCACCGCCGGCAGTCTCGGGCTCCCGGTCACCGTCCACACGCGGATCACGCACACCGCCGACAGCGTCACCGTCACCCCCACCACCGTCGCCGTCCTCGGACGGGAGGTCCCGGTCGGCACCCTGGCGTCCATGTCCGCCGCGGCCGGCCTGCGCGACCGCCTCGCACCGCACACCGTCACCCTGCACGACCTGCCCACGGGGTCCCGGCTCACCTCGGCCGCCCCCACGCAGAGGGGACTGACGCTCGGCCTCGCCCTCGCCGCCACCCCGAAGGGCGGGGGCACCGGCGCCGCGTGCCACGCGGTCTGAGCCCGGCCGCCCCGCCGCGCGCGGCGGCCGGTCAGGACGGCTCCGCGGCGAGGCCCGCGAGCCGCTCGCGGCACTGCGCGGCGGAGGCCTCGGCGCCGATCTCCTCGTAGATCCGTAGCGCCGCGCCGAACGCCTCGCGGGCCTCGGCAGGATCGGACGTGCCGGACCCGCGCGTGAGCGCCAGCTCGCCCAGGCCCTGGAGTGCGGTCGCAAGCCCGCGCCGGAGCCCGATCTCCTCGAAGATGCCGCGGGCCTGTGCGTAGGCGGCCCGCGCGTCCGCGTACCGGCCCGCCATCCGCTCCGTGTCGCCGAGGCCCCGCAGGGCGTACGCCTGACCCCCGCGGTTGCCCGTCTCGCGGAGGACGGCGCTCGCCCGGGTGAACGCCTCGCGTGCCGCGTCGTACTCGCCGAGCATGCGCTGCACGTCGCCGAGGCCGCGGAGCATGTCGGCCTCGCCCCGCCGGTCGCCGATCTCCCTGGACAGCTCGTGGGCCACGGTGAACTTCTCGCCGGCCTCGGCGTAGCGGGCCTCCAGCCGGTCGAGGTGGCCGAGCCCGCGCAGGGACTGGGCCTGACCACGCCGGTCGCCGATCTCCGTGTACAGCTCCAGCGCCTGCTGGTAGCCGGTCCTGGCCTCCGCGTGCCGCTCGGTCAGGCGCCGGGCGTCGGCGCGGCCGCGCAGCGCCTCCGCACGGCCGCGCCGGTCGCCCAGCTCGTCGTGGATGCGCTCGGCACGGCCGAACGCCTCGCTCGCCTCCTCGTAATGGCCCAGCGACAGGCCGACGTTGCCCAGTCCCCACAGCGCCTCGGCGCAACCGTGCCGGTCGCCGAGCTCCTCGTACATCCGCCGGACCCGTTCGAACACGGCGCCGGCGTCGGCGTACTGGCCCCGCATCCGCCGGATGTCGCCGAGCCCCCACAGTGCGCGTGCCTGTCCGTGCGGGTCGTCGAGCTCCTGGTAGATCTCCTCCGCCTGCCGGTAGTTGTCCTGGGCGTCGGCGTAACGGCCCTGCCTGCGCCGTACGTCGCCCAGCCCGCGGTGCGCGTCCGCCTGCGCGGGCCGGTCGTCGGACCGCTGGGCCGCGTCCTTCAAGGCCAGCCACATCCGGCCGAGTTCCGTGGTCATGCCGAGCCACCCGAGCAGCGTGTGCGAGAGGTCGGCCAGCCCGCGGGCCCGTGGCGAGCCCCGGTCGATCGCGGCCAGAGTGACCGCGACCAGGTTCGCCCGCTCCGCCTCCAGCCAGCCCCGCGCCTCTCCCGTGCTGCCGAAGCCGGACCCTTCCGCGGCGGTTCCGGTGGCCAGCACCCGGTGGGCGGCCTCGCCGCGCGTCTGCATGTGCTCGAAGGTCCTGGACAAGACATCACCCCAACGCTCCGCGGACTCCTCCGTCAGTGCCTGCGACCGAGCGTAGGCCAGGAACAGGTCGTGGAAGCCGAACCGCCCGCCGCCCAGCCGCTGCAGCAGATGCCGGTCGGCCAGATCGGCGAGCCGTCTGCGGACCTCCCTCGGCGGGAGGCCGCTGATCGCCGCGCACAGGTCGGCGCCCAGGTCCGGGCCCGGCTGCAGGGCGACGGTCCGCAACAGGGCGGCCTGGGCGGGATCGGTCGTGCGCAGAGCCTCGTAGGACACGGTGAACGCCGAGCCGACACGCGTGTCCGCGTCGGGGATGTCGAGCAGCGGGGACTCCGCCTCCCGCATCGCGGCCAGCAGATCGGCCGGGTCCTCGAAGCGCAGTCGCACCGCCACCGCCTGGACGGCCAGCGGCAGATACCCGCACATCCGGCAGACCTGCGCCAGCGCCGGGTCCGCCGCCTCCTCCTCCGGGAGCCCGGCGCCCGACACCAGCAGCCGCACCGCGTCGGGCTCGGGCAGGGTGTCCAGTTCCGTCAGTGTGATCCGCTCGGGGTCGTGCAGGACGTTCCGGCTGGTGATGAGCACCAGGCAGTCGCCGTACCCCGGCAGCAGGCCGGCCACCTGGTCGAGAGACCCGGCGTTGTCGAGCAGCAGCAGCGCCCGCCGTCCGCGCAGCCAGTCCCGCCACAGCGCCGCCTTGACGTCCAGGGTGGGGGCGTGGTCGGTGCCGATGCCCGCCCAGCTGAGCAGCACCTCCAACGCGGCTTCGGTGTCCAGCGGTTCCTGGTCGGGGGTGTGCCCGTACAGGTCCAGCTCGAACTGGCAGTCGGGGAAGTCGGCGGCGAAGCGGTGGGCGAGGTGACGGGCCAGCGCGGACTTCCCCACGCCGGCCATGCCGACGATGGCGTGCATCAGCTCCGGGCGCCCCGACCGGCCCTCCCGGATCAGTGTCGGCAGGCTGCTCAACTCGGCCCTGCGGTCGACGATGGCGCGGGGCGGCGCCTTCAGCGTGTACAGCGCGGACCCGAGCGCCGGGCGCGTCGCGGCGGGCCGCGGGCCGGACGGTACGCCCGCGCCGTGCGGTCCCTCGCCCGGCCGGTCCGCGCCGCTCGGCGCGAGCCGGGGTACGTCCCCGACGTCATCCCGCAGAACGGCCTGGAATCCGCGGTCCGCGAGCAGGGCCCGCAGCGGTACGGCGGTCAGCCGCCGCCCGGCGTACGCCCGGTCGCTCCAGGCGACGACGCCGATCAGGGACTGTGCGTCGTCGAGCACGGCGCTGCCGGACATGCCGGACCACTCGTCCCAGCCCGTCGGCCACCCCGTCCGCAGGTCGATGGCGTAGCGGTCGCTTCCGGTGTACGTGAGCGGGTCGATCGAGCCGCGGACGGTCTCGGTCTCGGTGGAGTTGCCGGTACTGCGGGCCGCGGCGGCCGACATACCGGTGACGGTGACCGGCACGGGCAGCCGGCCCGCGGGCTCGGCGACCCGGAGAGCGGGGAGGAAGCCGTCCGGGGGCTGCCAGTCGGGGGCGGGGTGCAGCCTGAGCAGGGCCGCGTCCAGGTCGTCGGTTCCGGCCCAGGCGACCGTGCAGGTGACCGGATCGCCCGGCCGTACCCCTCCACGTGCACCGAGGACCAGCCGGACCTCGATGCCGGGCCGGTGCTCTCCGCCGGCCAGGACCACGCCGTGCCGGGAGGTGAGCACCAGCGTCGGGGTGATCAGCCGCCCGGAGGAGAACTCCCTGCGGCCCGCGCTGTCGACCGGTCCGGCGGTGACGGCCACCAGACCGGGATGAAGGTGTTCCGACACGGGCGGACCCCTAGCGTCTGCCGGAAACGGTCGCGGAGTCGCCGGTACGGCTGTCCACGACGTCCAGGGTGAGCTTCAGCCGGTGGCTGGTGCCCTGGGCCACCGATCCGTCCGCACCCAGCTTGACCACACCGAGCCGCAGGCCGCCCGACGCCTTCGCGTCCTTGCGGATCTCGACCAGGAACTCCATCTCGACCTCGGTGACCCGGAATTGCAGCCGCTCCTCCTCGCCGCTGTCCTGAGCGGCGGCGAGCTGGGCCCGCAACTGTGCGATCGCCTCGGCGATCTCCCCGTTGGCGCTGGTCAACGATCCTCCATAGCCCCGCCCTGTGTCGGCCGAACTCCGCCCCGGGCAGGCTCCGAGGACGAAGAGCCCGTCCTCGCGTACAGCGTTCCCGGGCGGCGGCCGGACGAACTCCCCGTCGTCGGCGGACAGTTTAGGACGCCGCAGCGCTCCGCGGCGATCCACCGCCGATGATCGTCCGCACAACGACGCCGGACCCTCCCCGACGGGGCTGAGGTAGCGTCGGAGGGCATGAACGCAATCATGTCCACGACGAACCGCCGGTGGAGCGGCGCGGCCGGAGCGTTACTGGCCCTGCTGCTCTCGGCCGTCACCCTGTCCGTGGCCCATCCGGCGTCCGCCGCCTCGGTCCTGGCCCCGATCGATCCCGGCGGCTTCACCATGCGGGCGGGGGACTTCACGGACCGCGGCAGCGCGATCCAGCACATCGAGGCGTCGGGAAGCGTCTCGGTGAGCACCTCGCCCGACCAGGTGCTCGCCGGTGGCGGCCACGCGGGCCGGCCGGCGCTGTGCCACAACACCAACCTCGACGGCTCGCTCAAGTACGACGGCTTCTGCTGGAACCAGGACGACGACACCTCCTCCGTCTGGACGCCCCAGGGACTGACCGGCTCGCACGACGCCCAGCCCGGCGGGACCTGGAACGGGCACCACCTCTACATCGCCTCCTGGCACTACACGGACAACGACTACGCGCGCATCACCATCGCGGAGTCGACGGGCACCTCGGTCACGTACCAGCACGTGCTGCTGGTCGACCCGTACTCCACCGGCGGCGGCTCCACGTTCCGCCCGGTGGGCGGGGCCGGCGACCGGGCCGGGGCGGACGTGCTGAGCGGTCACGCCGACGGTGTCACCTGGTACGGCAACAAGCTCTTCGTCGCCACCGGGCACCAGCTCCAGGTCTACGACCTGCGGCATCTGTGGAAGATGAGCGACACCACCAGCGACCAGGTCGGCATCCTGGGCGACGGAAGGTCCTCGGCCCGTCATCACAACTGGGCGCTGCCCATGGCCGGCATCTACTTCACCGGCAGGGCGGGGGACCCGTGCGACGCCACGCGGCCGTGCCTGACCTCGCTCAGCCTGGACCGGCACTCCACCCCGGACGCCCTGGTCACCTCGCAGATCGCCACCAAGGGCGGCGGCCCGCTGATCCGCTGGCCGCTGAACGCGAGCACGGCGCTGCCCGACACCGACACGGCGAACGACTACACCGGGACCGTCACCGCGACGGGTGCCTACACCGTGCCGATCTGGAAGGTGCAGGGCGCCGCCACGGACGGCAGGTACTACTACTTCAGCGGAGAGTGCCCCGAGACGGCGGGCACCGATGACTCCGACGTGCCCTACTGCATCCACCGGGCGCTGCCGGGCGAGGCCCCGCACGTCCTCACCCACGCCCCGCCGCTGACCCAGAACCTCTCCTACGCCCCGTCGTCCGGGCGGCTCTGGGGGCTCAACGAGCGGGAGAACACCACCACGGGGAAGCGGGTGGTCTTCTCGCTGGTGCCGTCCGCCTGAGGACCGCCGGGTGAGCGCCCCCTCGGGCCGGGCCCTGACCGGCGCCCGGCCCGAACGCGGGCCGTACCCCCTGTGACGGCACCGGCTACGGCGCCGACGCCCCGTCATGTGCCGTGCCGGTGCTGTCCCGTTCGAGGAGGCGCGGCACCGGTACGCGGACCGTGCGGGCCGTCCCGCCGTCGAGGAGGGCCATCAGCTCGCGCGCGGCCAGTCGGCCGAACCCGACCGTGTCGCGGGACAGCGCGGACAGCCACGGCTTGACCATGCGGCACAGGGCGGAGTCCTCCCAGGCCACGATCGACACCTCGCCGGGCACCGAGAAACCGAGCTCCGTCGCGGCGGCGACACCGGCGAGGGCCATCACGTCGTTGTCGTAGATCAGAGCCGTGGGCGGGCGGGGCGAGGTGAGGACACGGCGGGTCACGGCGGCGCCCTCCGTGTCCGAGTAGTCCGTCGGCACCGAGGTCACCTCGGTGAGGCCCCGGCGTCCGGCCTCCGCCCGCAGGGTGCGGATACGGCGTTCGGTGTGCACAAGGCCCGGCAGCCCCGCGATGTGCGCGATCCTGCGGTGGCCCAGCACGCAGAGCCGCTCAACCACCGAGGCCATGGCCCCCGCGTCGTCCGCCCAGACGGTCGACAGGCCGGGATGCCCCGTGTCCGCCGGGCCTCCGATGACCACGGCGGGCAGCCCCAGCTCGTCCAGCAGGGCCGGCCTCGGGTCCTCGGTGCGCGGGTCCACGACGAGCACGCCGTCCACCCGGTGCTCGGCCCACCAGCGCCGGTACACCACGCACTCGGCGGCCACGTCCTCCACCACCTGGAACAGCAGGCCGAGGTGACGCTCCGCCAGCACCTCCTGGACCCCGGAGACCAGCTGGAGGAAGAACGAGTCCACGCCCAGCAGGTCCGCGGGCCGCGCCACCACGAGGCCGATCGTCGCGGCGCCCTCGCCGGACAGGGCCCGCGCCGCCGTGCTGGGGCGCCAGCCCAGCTGCTCGGCCACCCGGCGCACCCGGTCCCGGGTCACCTCGGAGACCCCGGGCCGGTCGTTGAGCGCGAAGGACACCGCGCTCTCGGAGACGCCGGCGCGTCGCGCGATGTCCTTCATCGTCGGCCGGCGCGCGGGCGACCGCTTCCCTGACACTCGTGCCCTCATTTCCCGCGGCCCGCCGGTCCGCGGCGCACACAATCGTCCGCCGTGCCCGGTGTCCGCCCACCACTAATGCGCTTCAGCTCATGCAGCCTAAAGCGCATTAGTCGTGCCGGGCAAGATGTCTGCTCCGTCTCTCCGACCTGCCAATTCGACGCAGCATCAAGGGAATTCGGATATCGGGCTGCAGAATCCATTGACTCGCCGTCGAGTTGCGTGCAAGGTCTCCGTCGGCATCATTCCCGACGCCGCAAAGGAGCCGTCCCACCATGCTGCGCATCTCCCGCAGGGCGGTCGCCGCCGCTGCCGCCGTCGCCGTCGTCCTCCCCCTGAGCGCCTGTGGCGGCGGGGGCGACGACCCGGGCCCGGCGGACGCCTCCGGCAAGGTCCAGGGCGACATCACCTTCCAGACCTGGAATCTGCGCGCCAACTTCACCCCGTACTTCGACGGCCTGATCAAGGACTTCGAGAAGAAGTACCCGGGCACGCACGTGAAGTGGGTCGACCAGCCGGCCGAGGGCTACGCCGACAAGATCAGCGCCGATGCGGCGGGCGGCACCCTGCCCGACGTCGTCAACGTCTCGCCCGACCTGGTCGCCCCGCTCGCCAAGGCCGGCCTCGCGCTCGACCTCGACAGGGCGGCGCGGAAGTACCGGAAGGAGTACCTGCCGGGCGCCTGGGTCAGCCACCGGGTACCGGGCCTCGACGGAACGTACGCCTTCCCCTGGTACCTGAACACCGGGCCGCTGTTCTACAACAAGCGGCTCTTCACCCGGGCGGGCCTCGACGCGAGCAGGCCGCCGAAGACCTACGACGAGGTCTTCGCGGACGCCCTGACCATGGCGAGGAAGAGCCACGGCAAGGTCGCCACCCTCGCCAACGTCCCGACCATCGAGGACTTCGGGCGCTACGGCGTGCCGCTGATGAACGCCCAGGGCACCGGCTTCACCTTCAACGGCCCCAAGGGCGTCGAACTCCTCACCAAATACAAGGAGTTGTACGACGCCCAGGCGCTCGACCCGCAGGCGCTGACGGCGACGCCCGAGTCCTCCGGCAAGAAGTTCCTGACCGAGGCCGTCGCCATGAACCCCGGCAGCGCACTGGACCTCGACAACTTCAAGAAGCAGGCACCCACCCTGTACCGGAACATCGGCATCACCGACCAGATCAGCAACACCGGCAAGGACAACATGTACGTGATGGGGGTGATGGTGAACTCCCGCAGCAGGCAGAAGCCCGCGGCGGTGGCCTTCGCGCACTACGTCACGGACGCGCCGAACCAGATGTCCTTCGCCAAGAAGGCAGCCATCTTCCCCAGCACCCGGGGCTCCCTCGACGACCCCTACTTCACCCGGCAGGACGGAACCGACGTGACCCGCGTGCGGATCGCCGCCGCCAAGTCCCTCAAGACCGCCGTCAATTACACGCCGGTGCTGTTCAGCGAGCAGATGAAGGTCGAACTGCGCAACGCCGTCGCCAGGGCGCTCCAGGGCAAGGAGAGCCCCGGGGCAGCGCTTGACAACGCTGTCAGGGCCTGCGACCGGCTGCTCCGGCAGAGCTGAGCGCGGGGACCATGAAGAGCCCGGCCCCCACACACGTACGACGCCATCTCCCCACCAGCCCCTGGCTGTTCGCGGCCCCCGGACTGCTGGTCGTGGGCGCGTTCGTCCTGTACCCGTTCCTGTCCACCGTCGTCAGCGCCTTCACCGACCGCAGGACCCTGGTCCCCGGCCGGTGGGTCGGCCTCGCCAACTTCCGGGAGATGCTGCACGACGACATGTTCTGGACCGCACTGCGCAACAGTGCCCTGTACGTCCTCGGGGTGGTCCCCGCACTCGTACTGCTGCCGCTGCTGCTGGCGCTGCTCGTTCAGAAACAGATCCCCGGCATCACCTTCTTCCGCTCCGCCTTCTACACCCCGGTGGTCGCCTCCATCGTCGTGGTCGGCCTGATCTGGGTGTGGATGCTGGACGACCGCGGCCTGGTCAACGCGGTGCTGGAGACCGTCGGCGCCGGACGGACCGGCTTCCTCGGCGACCAGTGGCTGCTTCTGCTGAGCGCCATGGCCGTCACGGTCTGGCGGGGCCTCGGCTACTACATGATCATCTACCTGGCCGCGCTCGCGAACGTGCCGCGTGAACTCCACGAGGCCGCCGCCGTGGACGGGGCCGGGCCGGTACGCCGCTTCCTCACCGTGACCGTCCCGGCGGTGCGCTCCACGATGGTGCTGGTGGGCGCCCTGTCCTCGGTCGCCGCGTTCAAGGTGTTCTCCGAGGTGTACCTGATGGCCGGACCCGTCGGCGGCCCGGCCGGCGAGGACACCACGCTCGTCATGCTCGTCCAGCGCACCGGCACGGGCCTCACCGGCCGGGTCGGATACGCGTCCGCCCTGTCGGTCGTCGTGTTCGTCATCACCGTCGCGCTCATGCTGCTCGTGCTGCGCGCCGACCGGAAGGAGGAGGCACGGTGACCACGGTGATCGAGAAGACGGCCCGCCGCCGCGAGCCGGACGCACCGGCGGGCGCCCGACGGCGCCACGGCGGAGTGCGGGACGCAACGGGCCGCCGCGTTCCCCTCTGGGAGCTCGCCCTGCGCTATCTGCTGCTCCTCGCCGTGCTCGCGCTGACCGTCGGACCGTTCCTGTGGCAGCTCTCCACCTCCCTGAAGGGCCCGCACGAGGACATCTACAGCTCACCGCCGCACTTCCTGCCCCGCGACCCGACGCTGCACAACTACGCACGCGTCGCCGAGACCATCCCCGTGTGGGACTACGCGCTCACCTCGCTCAAGGTGGCCTCCGTGAACGTGCTCACCAACTGCGCGGGCGCCTCGCTCGCCGGCTACGCCCTGGCCCGGCTGCGGTACCGGGGCCGCCGCGCCGCCACCCTCGTCTTCCTGCTCGCGATGCTGGTGCCCGCCGAGAGCATCGTGATCGCCCAGTTCACGACGATGCGCGACCTCGGCCTCAACAACACCCTCACCGCGGTCGTCCTGCCCGGCTGCGTCGCCGCGATGAACGTCCTGCTCATGCGCAACGCCTTCCTCAATCTGCCCTACGAGGTGGAGGAGGCGGCGTTCGTCGACGGGGCCACCATCTGGCAGCGGTTCGTACGGATAGCCCTCCCGTCCGTGAAGGGAACGCTCGCCGTCGTCGCGATCTTCGCCTTCATGGGGTCCTGGGACGACTTCCTGTGGCCCCTCATCGTCCTCAGCGACCCCCAGCGCTTCACGCTCACCATCGGGCTCAACTATCTGCACGGCACCTTCGCCAACGACGAACGTCTCGTCGCCGCGGGCGGGGTCATCGCCGTCGCACCGCTGATCGTGCTGTTCGCCTGCCTCCAGCGGTACTTCTTCCGTGGGGTGGGGGAGGGCGCGGTCAAGGGCTGACGGCCGGCGGCTCCCTTCGTGCCCCGGCCCGTGCCGCCCCCGCTCCAGGTGGAGCTCCTCGGCCACGCGGGACTCCCCGCACCACGACCCCCAGGACCCGTATGCCTTCCGTCGTGCGCTTCGGCGCCAACTACACGCCCAGCCAGGGGTGGTTCCACCACTGGCTCGACTTCGACCTCGACGCGGTACGCGTCGACCTCGACTCGATCGCCGCACTCGGGCTCGACCACATCCGCGTCTTCCCGGTGTGGCCGTACTTCCAGCCGAACCGCACCCTCATCCGGCCGCGTGCGGTCGAGCAACTGGTGCTCCTCGCCGATGCGGCCGCCGAACGCGGTCTCGACGTCAACGTCGACGGGATCCAGGGCCATCTGTCGAGCTTCGACTTCCTGCCCGCGTGGACACGGACCTGGCACCGGCGCAATCTGTTCACCGACCCCGAGGCCGTCGACGCGCAGGCGGAATACCTGCGCACCCTCGCCGCCGCACTCGCCGACCGGCCCAACTTCATCGGCATGACCCTGGGCAACGAGGTCAACCAGTTCGCCGCGGGACCCCACCCCGACCCCGACCGCATCACAACCGACCAGGCGGGCACCTGGCTGCGGACGCTGCTGGGCGCCTGCGAACGGGGCGCCCCGGGCAAGGCGCATCTGCACGCCGCGTACGACGCCGCCTGGTACCAGGACGACCAGCCCTTCACCCCCGCGCACGCCGCGCGGCTCGGCGCCATGACCGCCGTGCACTCCTGGGTGTTCAACGGCACGGCGCAGCGCCACGGCCGTACCGCGGTGGCCACCGAGCACCACGCCGCGTACCTCGTCGAGCTGTCCAAGGCCTGGGCCGACGATCCGCACCGGCCGGTGTGGCTCCAGGAGGTCGGGGCGCCCGCCCCGCTGATCCCGGCGGAGCACGCGCCGGTGTTCACCGAGGCCACGGTGCGGGGCGTTCTCGACTGCCCGGACCTGTGGGGGGTCACCTGGTGGTGCTCCCACGACGTGTCGCGGTCGCTGGCCGACTTCCCCGAGCTGGAGTACGGGCTCGGGCTCCTGACCGACCGGCGGGACGTGAAGCCCGCCGGGCAGGCCGTGGCCCGGCTCGCCGAAGAGCTGCGGGGGCACGTGCCCGCGCCGCGCACCACCGCGCTCGTCGTCGACGCCGGTGACGACGTCCGCGCGCCCCGGCGCTCGGTCTGCGCGCCCGGGGGCCCCGTCTTCGAGGCCTTCGCGCGCCTCACCGCCGACGGGGCGCGGCCCACGACCGTGCTGGCCGGTCGCGCCGACGACGAGGACCACCTCGCACGGCGCGGCATCGCCGAAGTCGTTCTGCCGGAGCAGGTGTGAAAGCCCCGCCCGGGGCCGCGCCGTTCGCCCCGTTCGGGGCAGGCGCGCCCGCTCCGTCCGGAGCCGCGCCGCACGCCGTGGCGAGCGGCCGGCCCGCCGACGTACAGCCGTCCATCCATACGGCCGTCCATCCGTACAGCCGTCCATCCGTCCTCGAACGATGCGGAGCACTCCATGAGTCCCCACCTCGGTCGTCGTGCCCTCCTCATGGCCTCGGCCGGTGCGGTGCTGGCGCCGGTCGTCCGCCCCGGGGTCGCATCGGCCGCGGCGCGGGCCGGGTCCCGGGCCGCCGCCGCTCTTCAGCCGTACGCCTCCTACTGGTACCCGGACTCCTTCCCCTCCGGGAGCCCCGGCGAGGGCATCACCTGGCGGAGCCTCAAGGAGTGGCGGGCCGAGACCGACGACGACCTGCCCTTCAACGCCGCGGCCGTGCCCCGGGCGAAGCGGTTCACACCCGTGCCGGCCAATGCGACCGCCCGCGCGGACGGGGCGCGGATCCAGTCGCTCGTGTCCTTCGCACCCACCTCGGGCAACCCCTCGCAGGGCACGGCCACCGCCGACAGCTACGCGCCGACCCACTGGGCGTACCTCGACGAGCTGGTCTTCTGGGGCGGCTCGGCCGGTGAGGGCCTCATCCTCGCGCCGAACGCGCCGGTCGTCGACGCCGCGCACCGGCACGGCGTGCCCGTCCTCGGCACGGTGTTCCTGCCGCCCGCGGCCTGGGGCGGCGATCTGCGCTGGACGCGGGACCTCGTGCAGAAGGACGCGTTCGGCGGGTTCCCGCTCGCCGAGCGGCTCGTCGCGGTGGCCGAGGCCTACGGCTTCGACGGGTGGTTCCTCAACGCCGAGACCGACGGCGGCGACACCGCGCTCGCGGCCGACATGCTCGGCTTCGTCAAGGAGCTGAGGAGACGCGGCTCGGCCGAGGGACAGCGGGTCACCTGGTACGACGCGATGACCGTGACCGGCTCGGTGGGCTGGCAGGGCGCACTCGACGACCGCAACCAGGCGTTCTTCCGGGCCGCCGACTCGATGTTCGTCGACTTCCGGTGGACGCCGGACTCGCTCGCCTCCTCCGGGCGGCTGGCCGAACGGCTGGGGCGCAGCCGGTACGACCTCCGGGCCGGCGTCGACGTCGAGTCGAACGGCTGGGACACCGCCGTCGACTGGGACGCGATCGTGCCCGAGGACGCGGCACACGTCGTGTCGTACGGCTTCTACCGGCCCGAGTGGACCTGGAAGCAGCTGCCGCCCGACCGCACCCCCGCACAGTTCCACACGGCCGACGACCGGTTCTGGAGCGGGCGCTCCCTCGACCCGTCGCGGCCCGACCCGGACGACCCGTGGCGGGCCCCGGCGACGGCGGTCGCCGACCGGTCGACGGTGGACTCCGTGCCCTTCGCGACGACCTTCAACACGGGGCACGGGCTGCGCTGGTACGAGAACGGGCGGGTCACGTCGGACGCGGCGTGGAGTCATCTCGGCCTCCAGGACACGCTGCCGTCGCGGCGGTGGTCCGTCCGCACCACCGGGCGACGGCCCACGGTCGCCTTCGACTTCGCCGACGCCTGGCGCGGCGGAAGTTCGCTCCTCGTCGACGGCGCCCTCGATGCGCCCACCACCCTCGACCTGTACGCGACCCGCCTGCCGCTCGGCGGGGACACGGTCGTCGACGTGACCCACCGCGCCGACACCGGCCGTGTCACCGTCGAACTGGCCGTCGCCGTGGCCGGGCCCGCGGGCCCCGGCGAGCCCGCCCCGTACACCCGCCTGCCGGTGGACACCGTGGCCGCGGGCGACGGGTGGCGCACCACGACCGTCCGGCTCACCGGGCTGTCCGGCACCGTTCACGCGCTCGGCGTCCGGCTCACCGGGCGCGGGGGTCCGGTGCGGTGGCGGCTCGGCGCGCTCGCCGTCCGGTCCGCGGAAGCACACCGTCCCGCCGCCCCGGCCGCGCTGCGCATCACCGCCGCCTCCGGCGGCGACCTGCGGTTCGCCTGGAGCAGCGCTCCCGGCACCGCCCGCGGGGCACGGGCGAGTGCACCGCGGCAGTACACGCTGCACCGGGTCCTGCCGGACGGCACACGACGGTTCCTCGGCGGCACGTGTCAGAAGGCGTTCCACGTCACCGGTCTCACCCCCGCACCGGGAGAGCAGGTGGCCCGGTTCGAAGTACGCGCGGTCGGGGAGCTCTACACCGTGTCGGCTCCCGCCGGCGCGGTACACGACTGGTGACGACCCGGCCCGCCCGCACCGTCCCTCACGCTCCCGGCTCCGCCCCCGAGCTCTCCACCGCGTTCGGGCAGGGGACCCCGTGAGCAGGGGGAATCCCGACGTGACGACCCCCGAAAGACAACGGAGCACTTCTCATGCATGACGATCGCACCCTTGTGGAAGCCCGGCTCAGGCGCGTCCTGGACGAACGCGTCCGGCCCGCGGTGTACCCCGAGTCCGTGCCGCTGGACGTGGCCGTGTGGCACGCGCCGGGCGAGCCGGTCCCGGTGGAGGAGGGGCTGGCCGCCCCGGTCGAACCGATCGGAGTGGGGGAGCGGTGGGGTGCCCCGTGGGGGACGAGCTGGTTCCGGGTGACCGGGACGGTGCCCGAGCGGTGGGCCGGGCGGACCGTGGAGGCGCTGCTCGACCTGGGCTTCGACGAGAACATGCCCGGATTCCAGTGCGAGGGCCTCGTCTACCGGCCCGACGGCACGCCGGTGAAGGGCCTCAACCCGCGCAACCAGTGGGTGCGGATCGCGGCGCCCGCCGCGGGCGGAGAGGAGGTACGGCTGCACGTCGAGGCCGCGTCCAACCCGGTCATCCTCGACTACCACCCCTTCGTGCCGACCGGCCTCGGCGACAAGGAGACCGCGGGCAGCGAACCCCAGTACACGCTCGCCCGCATGGACCTCGCCGTCTTCGACGAGACCGTGTGGGAGCTGGTCGTCGACCTGGAGGTGCTGGGTGAGCTGATGCACGAGCTGCCCGTCGACGCGCCGCGCCGCTGGGAGATCATGCGGGCTCTGGAGCGGGCGCTGGACGCGGTCGACCTCCAGGACGTGGGCGGCACGGCCGCCGCGGCCCGCGAGGAGCTGACCGAGGTGCTGGCGCAGCCGGCCGCAGCCTCCGCCCACCGCATCAGCGCGGTCGGCCACGCCCACATCGACTCGGCGTGGCTGTGGCCGCTGCGCGAGACGGTCCGCAAGGTCGCGCGTACGACGTCCAACATGACCGCGCTGATCGAGGACGAACCGGACTTCCTCTTCGCCATGTCGCAGGCCCAGCAGTGGGCCTGGGTCAAGGAGCACCGTCCCGAGGTGTGGGCGCGGGTGAAGAAGGCCGTGGCCGGCGGAAGGCTCCTGCCGGCGGGCGGCATGTGGGTCGAGTCGGACACCAACATGCCCGGGTCCGAGGCGATGGCCCGTCAGTTCGTGCACGGCAAGCGCTTCTTCCTCGACGAGTTCGGCATCGAGAACGAGGAGGCCTGGCTGCCCGACACCTTCGGCTTCGCCGCCGGGCTCCCCCAGATCATCAAGGCCGCCGGCTCCAAGTGGCTGCTGACCCAGAAGATCTCCTGGTCCCAGACGAACAGGTTCCCGCACCACACCTTCCGCTGGGAGGGTATCGACGGCACCCGGATCTTCACCCACTTCCCGCCCGTCGACACCTACAACTGCTCCATGAAGGGCAGCGAAATCGCCCACGCGGCACGGAACTTCAGGGACAAGGGAGTCGCCCGGCACTCCCTCGCCCCCACCGGATGGGGCGACGGGGGCGGCGGCACGACCCGCGAGATGGTCGCCAAGGCCGCCCGGCTGCGGGACCTGGAGGGCTCGGCGACCGTCGTCTGGGAGACCCCGGAGCAGTTCTTCAGGAAGGCCGAGGCCGAGTACCCGGAGCCACCGGTGTGGGTCGGCGAGCTCTACCTGGAGCTGCACCGCGCCACCCTCACCAGCCAGGCGAAGACCAAACAGGGCAACCGCCGCAGCGAGCACCTGCTCCGCGAAGCCGAACTGTGGGCCGCAACGGCCGCCGTCCGCACCGGCTTCCCCTACCCGTACGACGATCTGGACCGCATCTGGAAGACGGTCCTGCTCCACCAGTTCCACGACATCCTGCCCGGCTCGTCGATCGCCTGGGTGCACCGGGAGGCCGAGAAGACCTACGCGGCCGTCGCCGACGAGCTGAACGGCATCATCGACGCGGCGCAGCGCGCACTCGCGGGCGAGGGAACGGACGTCCTGGTCTTCAACTCCACGCCGCATGCCCGGCACGCGGTTCCCGCGGGCGGGGCCCGCACCCCGTCGGCCGAGGGCGAGGTGACCCGCGAGGAGCGCCCCGGCGGCGGCTTCGTCCTGGGCAACGGCCTGCTGCGGGTGGAGATCGACGAGCGCGGGCTCGTGGTCTCCGCGTACGACCTGGCGGCCGGGCGCGAGACCGTCGCGCCCGGTGCGGCCGCCAATCTGCTCCAGATCCACCCCGACTTCCCGAACATGTGGGACGCCTGGGACGTCGACAAGTTCTACCGCAACTCGGTGACCGATCTCGTCGACGCCGACGAGGTGGTGCCGGGACCCGACGGCGCCTCGGTGCGCATCGTCCGCAGCTTCGGCGACTCCCGGGTCACCCAGGTCCTTTCGCTGGCGCCAGGCGAGCCGGGGCTGGACATCGCCACCGAGGTCGACTGGCACGAGACCGAGAAGTTCCTCAAGCTGGCCTTCCCCCTCGACATCCACGCCGAGCGCTACGCGTCCGAGACCCAGTTCGGCCACTTCCACCGGCCGACGCACACCAACACCAGCTGGGAGGCGGCCAAGTTCGAGGCCTGCAACCACCGCTTCGTCCACCTGGAGGAGCCGGGCTGGGGCGTCGCACTCGTCAACGACTCGACGTACGGCCACGACGTGACCCGCACGGTCCGCGACGCCGACGCCGGTACGACCACGACGGTGCGGGCCTCGCTGTTGCGCGCTCCGCGCTTCCCCGACCCCGAGACCGACCAGGGCGTCCACCGCTTCCGGCACGCCCTGGTGCCGGGCGCGGCGATCGGCGACGCGGTCCGCGAGGGCTACCGCATCAACCTGCCCGAGCGGAGCGTCACGGGCTCCGGCCCGGTGGACCCCCTGGTGACGGTGGACGACGACGCCGTGGTCGTCACCGCGGTCAAGCTCGCCGACGACGGCAGCGGGGACGTCGTGGTCCGCTTCCACGAGTCGCGGGGCGGCCGGGCCCGCGCCACCCTGACGGCGGGCTTCGCCGTGGACACGGCGACGGTCACGGACCTGCTGGAGCGGCCCCTCCCGGACGCCCCGGAGTCGCTGTGGGACGGCGGCACGGTGTCGCTGACGCTGCGTCCGTTCGAGCTGGTCACGCTGAGGCTCACGCGCGGGTGAGCACCGGGGCCGCGCCCCGGACCCCCTTCGGGTCGGACGGCCCCGTCCTCGAGCGTCGGACGGGCCGAGTGGGCCGGGCCCGCCGGCGGAGCGCCCGGAGCGCCGGGGCCCGGCCCGGGGTGAGCACGGGGCTTTCCGCCCCGCGGATGCCCGTCCGGCCAGGACGGCACGTCGGTTCCGAGCATGCCCCGGGCGTGGCTACGGGAGCTGTGCCCGCAGCCACGCCTCGACCTCGCCCACATGGGCCGCCGCCGCGGCCCTGGCCGCCTCGGGGTCCCGGGCGGTCAGGGCCCCGAAGATCCGTGCATGCTCCCGCCGGGTCCGCTCGAAGGCACCCTCCTCCTGGAAGCCCCGCCACACGCGCGCCCGGAACGTCCGGGAGGAGAGGCCCTCGACGATCGCGGCCAGCGTCTCGTTCCCCGCGGCCGCCACGATCACCCGGTGGAACGCCAGATCGTGCGCGAGGATCTCCTCGGGATCCTCCGTGGCGTTCATCGCGTCGAGATGCCTCCCGACCTCGGCGAGCTGGTCCGCGGTGATCCGCGCGGCGGCCGTCGCCGTGGCCGTGGACTCCAGGACGCGCCGCACCTCCAGCAGCTCGACGAGCCGCGGCCCGCGCGAGAGATCGGCGACCACCCCGAAGGTCTCCAGCAGATCGCCCGCCTCGAGCTGCGTGACGTAGATCCCGGACCCGTGGCGTGCCTCCAGCACCCCCAGCACGGTCAAGGCGCGGATGGCCTCCCGCATCGAGCTGCGCGAGATGCCGAGCTGCGCCGCGAGATCGCGCTCCGTCGGCAGCCGCTCGCCCGGCTGGAGACGGCCCTCGGCGATCATCCCCTTGATCCGCTCGATGGCGCGCTGCGTCACGGTGCCCTTCTGCGGTGCGGGCTCGCGGGGGCCGGTCTCGTCCACGCCACATCCTCCTGTCGGCCGAGTGAGCCGCAGTCTAATCACCGATGTGGTCCGACCACTATTGCGTGTAAGCGGTGAAAGTGCCTGCGCGAGGGGTGTCGCACCCTCAAGTGGTCTGATAAATATTCGTCCCGGCTGGAGAGGGGACTCCCGGCCGCGCACATTCACACACGTTCGATGAGGAGCCGTCAGATGGCCGTCGGAACAGTGCGGAACAGGCGAGGGGCGAGTGCGGCGGTCGGGTCGCGGACGGTGCGCGCGGCGGTCACCGCCGCGGTCGCGGCCCTCGCGCTCACGGCGTGCGGCAGTACGAACGACACCGCGTCCGGAGCGGGCGGCGGGCACGGCGGGGGTGACGGCAAGGTCGGCGTCGTGCTGCCGCTGCTCACCTCGCCGTTCTGGCAGTCCTACAACGACTACGTGCCGAAGATGGCGAAGGCCGAGCACGTGCACGCGCTCAGGACGGTCAACTCCAACAGCGACCCGTCGCAGCAGATCACGGACATCAACAACCAGCTCACCCAGGGCGTTGCGGGCCTCGTCGTGGCCCCCCTCGACAGCGCCGCCGTCTCCGCCGGACTCGACCAGGCCGAGCGCAGGGGCGTGCCGGTCGTCGCCGTCGACGTGGCCCCCGAGAAGGGAAAGGTCGCGATGGTGGTCCGCGCCGACAACGTCGCCTACGGCCGGAAGGCCTGCGACTACCTCGGACAGCACGTCGGGAGCGGCAAGGTCGTGCAGATCATGGGCGATCTCGCCTCGGTCAACGGCCGGGACCGCTCGGAGGCGTTCCGGTCCTGCGTGAAGCGGAAGTACCCGCGACTGAAGGTGCTGGAGATCCCCGCCAAGTGGGAGTCGGACACCGCCGCGTCGAAGCTGGACACGCTCCTCAACGCCAACCCCGGCATCAAGGGCATCTACCTCCAGGCGGGCGGCGTCTACCTCGCGCCGACGCTGCAGACCCTCAAGTCCAAGCACCTGCTGAAGGCGGCCGGCACCAAGGGCCACATCACGATCGTCTCGAACGACGGCATCCCGCAGGAGTACGCCGCGATCCGCAGGGGCGAGATCGACGCCACCGTCTCGCAGCCCGCCGACGCCTACGCCAAGTACGGCATGTACTACATCAAGGCGGCGATGCAGGGGAAGAAGTTCCAGCCGGGCCCGACGGACCACCATTCGCGGGTCGTCAAGCTCCCGAACGGCCTCCTGGAGGACCAGCTGCCCGCCCCGCTGGTCACCAAGGACAACGTCGACGACCCCGAGCTGTGGGGCAACACGGTCGGATGAGCGCCCCAGACGTACAGCCGCTGGCCGAGGCCGTCGGCATCGAGAAGCGCTACGGACCCACCGTCGCCCTGCGGGACGGCCGTCTCACCGTCCTGCCCGGCGAGTCCCACGCCCTGGTCGGCCGCAACGGCGCAGGGAAGTCAACCCTGGTCACCGTCCTCACCGGACTCCAGGCCCCGGACGCCGGCACCGTGCGCTTCGACGGCGAACCCGCGCCGCCGCTCGCCGACCGCGAGGCCTGGCGACGCAGAGTGGCCTGCGTCTACCAGCGGCCCACCGTCGTGCCCGGCCTGACCGTCGCCGAGAACCTCTTCATCAACCGCCAGCCCACCGGCCGCGCCGGCCTCATCAGCTGGCGCCGGCTCCGTGCCGAGGCCGCCGAACTGCTGGGCACCTGGGACGTCCGCGTCGACCCGGACGCACGGACCGCCGACCTCAAGGTCGAGGACCGGCAGATGGTGGAGATCGCCCGGGCCCTCGGCTTCGGCGCCCGGTTCATCGTCCTCGACGAACCGACCGCCCAGCTCGACAACCGCGAGATCGAGCGGCTGTTCACCCGCATGCGGAGCCTGCAGGAGTCCGGTGTCACCTTCCTGTTCATCTCGCACCACCTCCAGGAGGTGTACGAGGTGTGCCAGGCCGTGACCGTGCTGCGCGACGCCCGCTGGATCACCACCGCACCGGTGGCCGATCTGCCGCGCGCCGCGCTCGTGGAGGCCATGGCGGGCGGGGCCGTCACCGTCGCCGCACCGGGCATCGGCCGTCCGGCCGTCCCGGACGACGCTCCCGTCGTGCTGGCCGCCGAGGGCCTGACCGGCGAGGCGTACCGCGACATCGCGCTCACCGTCCACGGCGGCGAGGTGGTCGGGCTCGCCGGCTCCAGCGGCAGCGGAAAGACCGAACTGGCCGAGACCGTGGCGGGACTCCGCACGCCGACTGCGGGCACGGCACGGCTCGACGGCGCACAGCTCCCCTTCGGCGACGTACCGGCCGCGCTGCGCGCCGGCGTCGGCTGTGTACCGCGCGACCGGCACGAGCAGGGCCTCGTCCCCGGCATGACCATCGGCGACAACACCACGTTGAGCGTCCTGGACCGCCTCGGCCCGCGCGGCGTCGTCGGCGCGGGCCGCCGCCACGGCTTCGTCGGCACCGCGAGCCGGCGCAGCCTGGCACGGCGGCTGATCTCGCGCCTGGACATCCATGCCGAAGGCCCCGACCAGCCGGTCTCCGACCTCTCCGGCGGCAATGCGCAGAAGGTCGTCATGGCCCGCGCGCTCGCCTCCGACCCCCGGCTGCTGGTGCTGATCAACCCGACCGCCGGTGTCGACGTGAAGTCCAAGGAATCCCTGCTCGCCCGTATGGACGGCGCCCGTGACGACGGCACCGCCGTGCTCGTCGTGTCCGACGAACTCGACGACCTGCGACGCTGCGACCGGGTGCTCGTCCTCTTCCACGGCCGGATCGTCGCCGAACACGCGGCGGGCTGGCACGACCACGAACTGATCGCCTCCATAGAAGGAGTCGAGGACACCGAAGGAGTGGTGGACGACCGTGGCTGACCTCAAGGCCCCCTCGGCCCCCGTGGCGCCCCCGGCCCGCAGCGCGGGCACCGGCCGCGGCGTGCTGGTGCGCCGCGCCCGCGAACTCGCCCTCGTCCCCGCGCTGCTGCTGCTCCTCGTGCTCGGCGCGGTCGTCAACGACTCGTTCCTGACCGAGCGCAATCTGATCTCCGTGCTCGGCGCGTCCGCCGCACTCGCGATGGTCGTGCTCGCCGAGTCGCTCGTCCTCATCACCGGGAAGTTCGACCTGTCCCTGGAGTCCGTCGTCGGCATCGCTCCCGCGGTCGGCGCCCTGCTCGTACTCCCCGCAGGACAGGCCGGATTCGGTACCGGCCTGCCCGCCGCGCTCGCCCTTCCCGCGATCCTCGCCGTCGGCGCCGTCATCGGCGCGTTCAACGGCGTCCTCGTGGTGAGGTTCAGGCTGAACGCGTTCATCGTGACGCTCGCCATGCTGATCATCCTGCGCGGGCTGCTCGTCGGCGCCACCCAGGGCAGGACGCTGTTCGGCCTGCCCGACGCCTCTACACCCTCGCCACCACGACCTTCCTCACCGTCCCCGTCTCCGTGTGGCTCGCCGCGGCCGCCTTCGCCGCCGCGGGCACCATGCTCAGGTACCACCGCTGGGGGCGCGCCCTGTACGCGATCGGCGGCAACCCGGAGGCGGCGCGTGCCGCCGGCATCCGCGTGGAACGCCTGACGCTCGGCGTGTACGTCGTCGCCGGGGTCCTCGCCTCCGTCGGCGGGCTGATGCAGACCGGATACGTCGGCGCCATCAACGCCAACCAGGGTCAGAACATGATCTTCACCGTGTTCGCGGCGGCGGTCATCGGCGGCATCGGCCTCGACGGCGGCAGGGGCACCATGTCCGGCGCCCTGACCGGTGTGCTGCTGCTCGGCGTCGTACAGAACCTGCTGACCCTCGCCCAGGTGCCGTCCTTCTGGATCCAGGCCATCTACGGCGGCATCATCCTGGTCGCCCTGATGATCGCCCGGATCACGACGGGCCGCGCCCAGGACTGATGTAGCGGCGCCGCGCACCCGCGCGCGGCACGACACCGCAGGCCGTGGCGCCCCGCCTCCCCCGGAAAGGCATCCTGTGACCCCGACCCCCGCCCGTATCACCGCGGTCGACACCTACGACATCCGCTTTCCCACCTCGCGGGAGCTCGACGGCTCCGACGCCATGAACCCGGACCCCGACTACTCCGCCGCCTACGTCGTCCTGCGCACCGACGCCGCCGACGGCCCGGAGGGCCACGGGTTCACCTTCACCATCGGGCGGGGCAACGACGTCCAGGTCGCCGCGATCGACGCGCTGCGCCCGCTGGTCGTCGGCCGTTCCGTGGAGGAGCTGTGCGCCGACCCGGGCACCCTCAACCGCGACCTGGTCGGCGACAGCCAACTGCGATGGCTCGGGCCCGAGAAGGGCGTGATGCACATGGCGATCGGGGCTGTGGTCAACGCTCTCTGGGACCTCGCCGCCAAGCGGGCCGGCCTGCCCCTGTGGCGGTTCCTCGCCGAGGCGGAACCCGCCTGGCTCGTCCGCCAGATCGACTTCCGCTACATCACGGACGCCCTCACTCCCGACGAGGCACTCGACCTGCTGCGGCGCGGCAAGGATGGGGCCGCGCAGCGCGGCGCCGACCTGCTGGAGCGCGGTTTCCCCGCGTACACCACGTCGCCCGGCTGGCTCGGCTACAGCGACGAGAAGCTGACCCGGCTCGCCGCGCAGGCCGTCGCGGACGGCTTCACACAGATCAAGCTGAAGGTCGGCGCGGACCTCGCCGACGACATCCGCCGCTGCCGTGTCGCCCGGTCCGTCATCGGCCCCCATGTGCGCATGGCGATCGACGCCAACCAGCGCTGGAACGTCGACGAGGCAATCGCCTGGACCCGTGCCCTCGCCGAGTTCGACCCGTACTGGGTGGAGGAACCCACCAGCCCCGACGACGTCCTCGGGCACGCCACCATCCGCCGCGCCGTCGCCCCGGTGAAGGTGGCCACCGGCGAACACGTGCAGAACCGCATCGTCTTCAAACAGCTCCTCCAGGCCGGGGGCATCGACGTGCTCCAGATCGACGCGGCCCGCGTGGGCGGCGTCAACGAGAACCTGGCGATCCTGCTGCTGGCCGCCAAGCACGGCGTCCCCGTCTGTCCGCACGCGGGCGGCGTCGGCCTGTGCGAACTCGTCCAGCACCTGTCGATGTTCGACTACGTCGCACTGTCCGGTTCCACCCAGAACCGCGCCATCGAGTACGTCGACCACCTCCACACCCACTTCGTCGACCCGGTCGTCATCCGCGACGGCCACTACACGGCACCGGCCGCGCCCGGCTTCTCCGCCGCGATGCGGCCCGAGTCGATCACCGAGTTCACCTACCCGGGCGGCACCTTCTGGGCCGCCGACCTCGCACGGCACCAGCCCGCACGGCGGAAGGGAGCAGCGGCATGAACGACTTCGAGGGCCTCAAGGCCCTGGTCACGGGCGGTGCCTCCGGCATCGGCCACGCCACGGCCGAGGTGCTGGCCGAGCGCGGCGCCCGGGTCGCCGTCCTCGACCTCGACCCGTCCTCCGTACGCACGCCGCTCCTGGCCTACACCGCGGACGTCACCGACGACACCGCGGTGCGTGAGACGGTGAACGCCGCCGCGCGGGACCTCGGCGGCCTCGACATCCTGGTCAACAACGCGGGGATCGGCGCCCAGGGCACCGTCGAGGACAACGACGACGACCAGTGGCGGCGCGTCCTCGACGTCAACCTTCTCGGAGCGGTCCGGACGACCAGGGCGGCACTGCCGCACCTGCGCGCCTCGTCCCACGCGGCGATCGTCAACACCTGCTCCATCGCCGCCACCGCGGGCCTCCCGCAGCGCGCCCTCTACAGCGCCAGCAAGGGCGCCGTGCACTCCCTCACCCTCGCCATGGCCGCCGACCACGTGCGCGAGGGCATCCGCGTCAACTGTGTGAACCCCGGCACCGTGGACACCCCGTGGGTCGGCCGGCTCCTCGACGCCGCCGAGGATCCCGCCGCCGAACGGGCCGCGCTCCGGGCCCGCCAGCCCACCGGCCGCCTGGTCACGGCCCGCGAAGTCGCGGGCGCCATCGCCTACTTGGCGAGCCCCCTGTCCGGTGCCACCACGGGCACCGCACTCGCCGTCGACGGCGGGATGCAGGGCCTGCGGCTGCGCCCCGCGCAGCGGTGACCGCGATGCGGGTACGCACGCTGGGGCGGCGCGGACGGGTCCCGGTCACCGAGTTGTCGTTCGGCGCTGCGGGCATCGGGAACCTGTACACGCCGGTGAGCGACGAGCAGGCGCACGCCGCCGTCGACGCCGCCTACGAGCACGGGATCCGTGCCTTCGACACGGCCCCGCACTACGGCCTCGGCCTGTCCGAGCGGCGGCTCGGCCGGACCCTGCGCAAGCACCCCCGGGACACGTACACCGTGTCCACGAAGGCCGGCCGACTGCTGCTCCCGGTCCCCGGTCCCGGCGACGGGGACGATCTCGGGCACGGCTTCGCCGTGCCCGCCACCCACCGGCGGGTCTGGGACTTCAGCGCGGACGGCGTGCGCCGCTCCGTGGAGGACAGCCTGACCCGCCTCGGGCTCGACCGGGTGGACACCGTCTTTCTCCACGATCCCGACGACCACGGCGAGCAGGCGCTGCGCGAGGGCTATCCGGCGCTCGAACGCCTGCGGGCCGAAGGGACGGTCGCAGCGATCGGGGCCGGCATGAACCAGTCCGGCATGCTCGCCCGCTTCGTCCGCGACACGGATGTGGACGTCGTGCTGTGCGCCGGCCGCTACACCCTGCTCGACCAGGAGGCCCTGGACGACCTGCTCCCGGCCGCACTGGAGCGTGGTACGTCCGTCGTCGTCGGCGGTGTCTTCAACTCCGGCCTGCTGGCGGACCCGCGGCCCGGGGCGACGTACGACTACCGGCCCGCGCCGCCTGCCGTTCTCGCGCGGGCGCTGCGGCTGCGGGACCTCGCCGAACGCCACGGGACCACGTTGCGCGCGGCCGCGCTGGCCTTTCCGCTCGCGCATCCGGCGGTCACCAGCGTGCTGGTCGGCGCGCGGTCCCGCGCGGAGGTCGACGACGCGGTGGCCCGGTTCGGGGCCTCGGTCCCGGCGGGCTTCTGGGCGGAGCTCGGGGAACGGAACCTCCTCCCCCCGAACGCACCGGTGCCACCGTGAAGCCGTTCTCCCCTCGATCCCGCCCCTTCCGGGACCGGGGCCCCGCCCCCCATCCACCCCGAGGAGCCCCGCATGAGAGTCGCCCTCCACACCCGTATCCGAGCCTCCCGCATCGCCGCCTACGAGTCCGCACACCGCGAGGTCCCCCCGGAGCTGACCGCCGCGATCCGCGCCGCCGGAGTCACCTCGTGGACGATCTGGCGCAGCGGCGCGGACCTCTTCCACCTCGTCGAATGCGAGGACTACGCCCGCATGCTCGCCGAGCTGGAGCAGTTGCCGGTGAACGTCGCCTGGCAGACCCGCATGGCCGGCCTGCTGGAAGTGACCCACGACTACGCGCCGGAAGGCGCCGGCGCGGGCCTGCCCGTCGTGTGGGAGCTGGGATGACGCCCCGCACCCCGGCCGTGGACGCCCACCACCACGTATGGGACCTCGCCGTGCGCGACCAGGACTGGATCACGGGCTCGCGCCTCGCTCCCCTCCGGCGGGACTTCACCCTCGCCGACCTGGCACCGCAGGCCCGCTCGGCCGGCGTCACGGCGACCGTGCTCGTGCAGACGGTGACCGTCGCCGACGAGACCCCCGAACTCCTGGCGCTGGCGGACGGCAGCGACCTGGTCGCCGGGGTCGTCGGCTGGACCGACCTGACGCGGCCCGGCGTCGCGGACACGCTCACGGGGCTCCGTGCTCTTCCCGGTGGTGACCGGCTCGTCGGTATCCGGCACCAGGTGCAGGCCGAAGCCGACCCGGAGTGGCTGCTGCGACCGGACGTACGTGCCGGTCTCACCGCCGTGGCCGGCGCGGGCCTGGCGTACGACCTGGTGGTGGTGCCCCGTCAGCTGTCCGCCTGCGTCGAGGCCGCGGCCGCTCTGCCGGAGCTGACCTTCGTCCTTGACCACCTGGGCAAACCCCCCATCGCCGCCGGGGCCCGGGCCCCCTGGGCGAAGGCGGTCGGGGCGCTCGCCGCGCTGCCGAACACCGTCTGCAAGCTCTCCGGCATGGTGACCGAGGCCGACTGGTCGGCCTGGACCGTGGACGACCTGCGTCCGTACGCCGACACCGTGCTGGAGGCGTTCGGCCCCGACAGGCTGATGTTCGGCTCCGACTGGCCGGTGTGCACGCTCGCCGCGCCGTACGGAAGGGTCGTCGACACCGCGCGGGAGCTGGCCGGGCGTCTGAGCGGGGACGAGTACGCGCAGGTGTTCGCCGGAACCGCCCGCCGCGTCTACGGCCTCTGACCCCGCCCGTCGCCCGTCGCCCGTCGCCCGTCGCCCGTCGCCCGTCGCCCGTCGCCCGTCGCCCGTCGCCCGTCGCCCGTCGCCCGTCGCCCGTCGCCCGTCGCTACGACCGGTCGGCCGCCGTCTCCAGCCGGGTGGGCGGCAGGAAGTCCCGTACGTAGGTCCGGTGCCAGCACGCCTTGGTCGCGCGGAGTTCGTCCCACGTCGTGTAGCGGTACCGGAACAGCCGCGCGCGGACGTAGCGGGGCGGGCTGTCGGGCGGGAAGGGGGAGCGGCGGAGCAGACGCAGCGTGTCGCGGTCGTTGTCCAGCAGGCGTTCCACCAGAGGGCCGAACCAGGGGTGGGCGTAGGAGGGGGAGAGTCCGGCGAACCACATCAGCCAGTCGAGCCGCAGATGGTACGGCGCGAACTGGCGGGGCCAGTGCCGGAGATCGCCGGGCTTGCCCTTGAACTCGTACTCCCGCCAGTCCGCGTCCGCGAGCGGCACCGGGTCGGCGGTGCCCTCGATCACCACCTCGTGACGCAGCCGGCTCACACTGCCGAACGCGCCGTAGGTGTTGACCAGGTGCAACGGGTCGAAGGAGTAGTTCATGAGCTGGCGGCGCGAGACGAGGTTGCGCGCCGGGCGGTAGCTCAGGCCGAGCAGGAGTGCTGAGACGGCGAGCACCACGACCTCGTACCAGAGCGGGGCCGGCGGGAACGGCCGGGTGCCCGTGAGCGGCGAGAAGTCCACCGCCGACAGGGCCAGCGCGATCGTCGTCCAGTTCAGCCAGGCGAAGTTGCCGGACAGGACCAGCCACAGCTGGGTCAGGACCATCAGGGCGGCGGCAGCCGTGGCGACGGGCTGGGGGGTGAAAAGGAGCACCGGCACCACGAGCTGCGTCACATGGTTCGCGGCCACCTCCGCGCGGTGCAGTGGCTTCGGCAGATGGTGGAAGAACCAGCTGAGCGGGCCGGGCATCGGCTGGGTCTCGTGGTGGTAGTCCAGGCAGGTCAGCTTGCGCCAGCAGGCGTCCCCGCGCATCTTGATCAGCCCGGCGCCGAACTCGACGCGGAACAGCGCCCAGCGCATCAGGAACAGCACCACGACGGGCGGTGCCACACGGTCGTTGCCGAGGAACACGGCGAGGAACCCCGTCTCCAGCAGGAGGGACTCCCAGCCGAAGCTGTACCAGGTCTGGCCCACGTTCACGATCGACAGGTACAGGGCCCAGGGCACCAGCCACAGCAGCATGGCGGCCCACAGCGGCAGCATGCCGTCGACACCCGCGAGCAGCGCAGCCGACACCAGAAAGCCGGCCCACGCCCAGCCCGCGAAGAAGCGGTCCGAATAGCGCAGTTGGAAGACGCTCGGCGCCCGGCGGAACGGCACGCGCTCCACGTACCAGGGGACCGGCAGCATCCCGCGCTCGCCGATCAGCGCCCGGAACTGGAGGGCCGCGCCGAGGAACGCCACGAGGTACACCGCTGCCAGGACCCGCTGGAAGACCAGCCGGCTCATCCAGTAGTCCGGCGCCATGAACCACTCCACCCGTCCAGTGTGACGCTGAGTGACCCGCATTGGCGCGCGGAGTGCTGACCCTCGGTCCCGATCGGTCTACGGAGGGTTGCGAAACGGTACGTCATAGAAAGGACAATGTGGACACACGGGTCGTACGGGGCCGGTGTGCCGGAAGGCCGGCGAGAGGCGGGAGAGAAGCGGTGCAGATATCCAGCGAGCGGCTGCCCACCACGATCCGTGCCGTATGTGCCACGGCCTTCGCGATATCGGCCGCCCTGTTCGGCGCAGGCTGTGCCGCCACCGGTTCCGGCGCGGTCGCCGCGGACGGCCAGGAGGTCTTCCTCCAGCCGGTCGGCGACCCGGGCCCCGACCCGTTCACCGCCTCCACGGCCACGAACACGCGGATCCCCCCGCCCCTCACCCAGGTTCCGCGGACCGCGCCCAGCGGGACGCCCCTGCCGGGCAGGCGGCCCGTCCTCGTCTCCGGAGCCGCCCCGGGCCTGTACGCCGGTACACGGGGCCGGCCCGGCTGCGACGTCGAGAAACAGATCAGGCTGCTCCGGGCCGACCCGGCCGCGGCCCGGGCCTTCGCCGCGACTGCCGGCGTCTCCCCGTCGGCCCTTCCCGGCTACCTGCGCGGCCTGACGCCGGTGGTGCTGCGGGCGGACACCAACGTCACCAACCACGGCTTCAAGGACGGCAGGGCCGCCGGCTTCCAGGCCGTCCTCCAGGCGGGCACGGGCGTTCTCGTCGACGACCGCGGTGTGCCCCGGGTGCGCTGCGCCTGCGGGAACCCGCTGACGAAACCCGCAGGCACGGGGTTCAATCCGAACGCACCCCGGCAGGGTGCCGCATGGCCCGGCTTCCGGCCGTCGGCGATCGTCATCGTGGTGCCCGCCCCGCAGGTCGTCACCAACATCACGATCATCAACATCGTCACCAACACGTTGATCGAGCGGCCGGTCGGCAACGACGGCAGCAAGGACCGGCCGGCACCATCACCCAGCCCCTCCGCGAGCCCGCGGCCGAGCCCCTCGACGAGTCCGAGCACCAGCCCGTCGCCCAGCACCAGCGCGAGCCCCTCGACGGCTCCGCCGAGCCCGGGAACGAGCCCGCCCGCCCCGCAGACACCGTCGGCCTCGCCGAGCACGGCTGCCCCCTCAGCGTCGACCGGCACGTCGAGCCCGTCGCAGACGCCCAGCCCGGGCACCACCCCGGAGTCGTCCCCCGGCCTCACGCGCCCCGGGCCGCCACAGCCGGAGCAGGCGACCCTGGCCGCCCACGCCGACAGGCACTGACCGGGGCGGCCCGCCGCGGACCGCCGGGCTCGGCAGTCCGCGGCGCCGGTGCCCGTGCCCGTACCCCGGACCGCCGGGAGGATGACGAGTCGAGGAATCGCGGCAGTGATGGCAAGGTGGGCCCATGGCTGATCGGGGACGCAACGCCCTGTCGCTCCCGGACGACTGGCCCGCCGATCCGGATCCCATTCTGGCGCTCAACCGCATGGGCAGCTTCGACTGGGACCTCGACACCGGCCTGATGCACCTGGACCCCCAGGCCCATGCCGTCCTCGACCTGCGCCCCGAGGAGTACGACGGCCGTCCCCGGACCCTCTCCAAACGGGTGCCCGGAGTCGAGGCGCAGCGCCTGGACCTGCTCGTCGCCCAGGCCATGAAGCGCGGCAGCGAGAACTACGGCACCTACTTCCGCATCCGGTGCCGTGACGGCACCCTGCGCTGGACCCACGCCCAGGGCTGCATCCGGCGCGACGCGACGGGCCGCCCGCGCCGTATCGTCGGCATCGTCCGGGACGCCACCGAGGAGCTGCGGGAGAGCGTCGCCCGCACCGAGCAGGACGCCGAGCGCCGCAAGCAGACGACCATCGTGCTCGGCACCACCGCCGCCCTCGCCGCCGCCCGCACCGTGCAGGACGTCATCGACGTCATCAAGGAGACCCACGGTCTCGCGCACCTCGGGGCGACGAGCCTCGTCGTGGGCCTGGTCGAGGCCGGACGCATCCGCCTCGTCGCCGAGGGCCCCGAGGGCAGCTTCGTGCCCGGCACCCGTATCACCCGTATCGACGAGCAGTACCCGATGAGCGAGGTCGTCCGCACCCTGGCCCCGCGGTACATCGAGTCACCCGAGGACTTCGCCCGTTCGTACCCGCTGCTGTGGCCGCACATCATCGGCCTCGGCATCACGTCGGCCGCGTATCTGCCGCTCATCGCGCAGGGCCGCCCCATCGGCGCGCTCGGACTGCTCTACAACGACAAGGACGGCTTCACCGAGGACGAGCGCAACGTCCTCGTCGCGCTCGGCAGCAGCATCGCGCAGAGCCTCCAGCGCGCGATGTTCTACGAGCAGGAGAAGGACGTCGCCGAAGGCCTCCAGCAGGCCATGCTGCCGCGTTCCATCCCCGGCATACCCGGTGCCGACATCGCCGTCCGTTACCGCTCGCCCGCCCTCGGGCGGGACATCGGCGGCGACTGGTACGACGTGATCCCGCTGCCCGGCGGTCGCGTCGGTGTCGTGATCGGGGACGTCCAGGGCCATGACACGCACGCCGCGGCGGTCATGGGCCAGCTGCGCATCGTGCTGCGCGCCTATGCCGCCGAGGGCCACACTCCGGCGACCGTGATGGCCCGCGCCTCGGTCTTCCTGCACGAACTCGACACCGAGCGCTTCGCGACCTGTCTGTACGCCGAGGCCGACCTGTCCACCGGGGTCGTCCAGCTGGTCCGCGCCGGGCACCTCGACCCGATGGTGCGCCACCGCGACGGCAGCTGCCACCGGCGTCCCGTCGACGGGGGTCTGCCGCTCGGGCTGTCCGCCGAGTTCGGGCAGCTCGAATACCCCGTCGGCACCCTGGAACTCGACCCCGGCCAGACCCTGGTGCTGTGCACGGACGGCCTTGTCGAGAAGCCCGGCGCCGACCTCGACGACGGGATGCAGGCCCTCTCGGCCCTCGTCGCCGCGGGCCCCTCCGACATCCAGCGGCTCGCCGACCGGCTGTGCCGGGCACCCGAGGAGTGGAAGGGCGAGGACGACGTCGCGCTGCTGCTCATGCGGCGCCACGGCGTCGGAGCCGTACAGACCGGAGGCCGGCTCCAGCAGCACGTGGCCGCCGGCGACCCCGAGGCGCTGCGCGAGGCCCGCCACATGATCCGGGCCGCGGTACGGGCCTGGGGCGCCCGCGACCGCGCCGACGAGATCGAACTCGTCGCCGACGAAGTGATCACCAATGCCCTGATGCACACCGAGGGGGCCGCGGTCGTCACCCTGCGCGTGCTCAGCGGCACCGACCGGCGGCTGCGGGTCGAGGTCGAGGACGCGTCCAGCGCGCTGCCCCGCCGCCGTGAGGCCGGCGAGTCCGGCGTCTCCGGCCGGGGGCTGCTCCTCGTCGACCGGCTGACGGACGTCTGGGGCGTCGAGGCCAGGGGCACCGGCAAGTGCGTCTGGTGCGAGTTCCTGGTCCCGCACCGCGCGTAGCCGGCGGGTACGACCCCGGGCGCCGCACCTCACGGCGACGGGCACGGTGGGCCGGCGGTGGCGGGCAGGCGGGGGACGCACAAGTCCGTGCGGCGGACGGAGCCGTGCTCCCGCGCTGTCGGTGGCACCCTGATACGTATGCCGGAACTTCCCGAAGTCGAAGCCCTCAGGGACTTCCTCACCGAGCACCTCGTCGGGCACGACATCGTGCGGGTGCTCCCGGTCGCGGTGAGCGTCCTCAAGACGTACGAGCCCGCGCCGACGGCGCTCGAGGGCCGCACCGTCACGGCCGTGACCCGGCACGGCAAGTTCCTGGACGTCCACACGGACGGCCCGCACCTCGTGGTCCATCTGGCACGGGCGGGCTGGCTCCAGTGGCGGGACCCGCTGCCCGACGGTGCCCCCCGCCCCGGCAAGGGCCCGCTCGCCCTGCGCGTCGCACTGGAGACCGGCGAGGGCTTCGACCTCACCGAGGCCGGCACGCAGAAGCGCCTGGCCGTCCACATCGTGCCGGACCCCGCCGAGATCCCCGGCGTGGCACGGCTCGGCCCCGATCCGCTCGGCGAGGACTTCGACGAGGCGGCCCTGGCCCGGCTGCTCGACGGGGAACGCCGGCAGATCAAGGGCGCACTGCGCGACCAGAGCCTGATCGCCGGGATCGGCAACGCCTTCAGCGACGAGATCCTGCACGCGGCCCGGATGTCCCCGTTCAAGCTGGCGTCGAGCCTCACCGAACAGGACGTGCACGGCCTGTACGAGGCGATGCGCACGACGCTCGGCGAAGCCGTCGAGCGCTCGCGCGGGGTGGCCGCGGGCCGGCTCAAGGCCGAGAAGAAGGGCGGACTGAGGGTCCACGGCCGTACCGGCGAACCGTGCCCCGTGTGCGGCGACACCATCCGCGAGGTGTCCTTCAGCGACTCCTCGCTCCAGTACTGCCCGACCTGCCAGACGAGCGGCAAGCCGCTCGCCGACCGGCGGATGTCGCGGCTGCTGAAGTAGCCCGGCTCACTCGCCCACACTCACCAGTCGGCCGCCCTGCACGGTGCGCACCTCGAAGTGGTCGATGCCGGAGCTGTGCAGCGCCGTACCGCCGTGGACGACCACCGGGGGCTCGTGCCCCGCGGCTCCTTCCGCGTCCTGCGGCACCGCCCAGGTCGCCACCGTCTCCTTCTCGCCGTGAGTGCCGACGGCGAGCAGCCGGCAGGTCAGCGGACCGTGGGCACGCGCCAGCGTCAGACCGACGTCGGTGCCCCAGCGCCGGTCGGCGGTGGTGACCGTGGCGCTGACCCCGGTGGCCGCGTCCGTCGCGGACAGCACCCGCGGACCCGTGTCCGGCCCCTGCGGATCCTGCGCCGTGCCGCGCAGCGCGAGCACACCCGCAGGTCCGGCGATCGCCAGGGCCGCAGCGACCGCCGTCAGCCGCAGCCACCGGCCGTGTGCTCGCCGGCGCAGCCGCGCCACCTCGCCGAGCACCCGGTCCAGCAGCTCGGGTGCCGGGCGCTCCAGCGGGAGCCGCTGGGCGGGACGGGGGCCCGCGTACGGGGCGAGCACCCGGGCCACGTCGGTGAACTCACCGAGCCTGACTGCGCACACCACGCAGTCGGCCAGATGTTCCTCGAAGAGATGACTGTCGGCAGGTTCCAGGACGCCGAGCGCATAGGCGGCGACGTCCTGATGCCGCTGCTGCGGACTCATGGGCGTTCCTCGGATCGACTGAGCAAGGGGGGCGGGGCGTTGACGGAGCGTGTCGCACTCGAATACGGAACGCGGCGCCCTTCTGCTCAACCGTCGGCCGAACTCCTCAGAAGAGATGGATCGCCAGGTGCCCGAGCGGGACGCCCAGCTGCCAGGCAGGGGTCCATACCTGTGTGTTCTCGTCCAGCGGGAGTCCCGCCCCGTGCCAGTCCAGGCCGGTGTCCAGATCCGTGGCCAGCAGCTCGGTCTCCTCCAGCCAGCGCCAGGCGGCCCGGGCCAGTGCCAGGTCGGGGCTGGGGGTGCCCTGTTCGCGTTCCTCCTCCTCGCGGGCGGTGAACCTCTCGCGCACCCACTCCTGCCAGGGGTGGCCGTACGCGGTGAGGGACAGCCACTCGTCGAGCTGGGAGACGACCCGGATGCCGGACAGCGTGTTCTCGCGGTCCGCCAGATACGCGGTGAGCGCCAGCGTCTGGCGGCCGGCCCGGAATTCGAGGGTGCTCGACGGGACGAGATCGCCGGTGCGCAGCACCTCGTCCGCGATGTACTCGGCGTACAGCCACGCCATGGGGACGACGAGTTCGTCGCCGCTGGTGCCGTTCGTACTGTCGGGCAGCAACCGTTCCACCTTCTTTCGGACCATCGTGCCCCCCGCGGGAGCCCCCGGCGGGCCCCGACGACGAGCCTTCACCGTGAGACACGGTCATGGGTCCGGCTTTACTCAACTTGACTGTGTGGTTTCGCGTTCGGCCCGCCCGGGGCGTGCCCGGAGGGGGAGCAGGACATCGGTGTGGCGTGTGGGACGGGAGAGCCCCGGGCCCGATGGCCTGAGCCCCCACACTACGGGCGACGGAGCGTGATCGTGTCCAGGCGTCCGAACGGGCGACGGTGCCGGTCCGGTTCTTTGACAAAGGATCAGAACCCATATGAGTTCGTATCATCCCTTTGTCCGTCCTTGTGATCGACGAGAGGCGGGTCGATGGCCCCACTCCCACGTACCGGTGTCGCGGCGCTGGCCGCGCTCCTCCTGGCAGCCGCCGCGGGCTGTTCCGCGGAGCCACCCGCTGCCCCGCGGCAGGGGAGTTCCGCGGGGGCCGCCGGGCGCGGCTTCACACTCCTGGCGTCCGGCGACGTGCGCACGTCCGACGAGGTCGTCGAGCACGCCCGTACGGACCCGGACGGCGACGACTACGACTTCGGGCCGATGCTCGCAGCCGTGAAACCGCTCGCCTCGCGGGCCGATCTGGCGATCTGTCATACGGACACGGAGTCCGTGCCGCGGCTCGCGGGTGCCCTGCGGGACGCGGGCTACGACACGTGCGGCGCCGGGACGAAGCGCCCCGTGTGGCTGAAGGCGGGCCCGGCGAAGGTGGCGTACCTCTCGTACCCGTCCGCCGACCGGGACCGGATCGTCGACGACGCCCGGGCGGCCCGGCGGGCCGGCGCGGACGTGGTCGTCGTCTCACTGCGCTGGGGCACCCCGTGGCAGGACGAGCCGGACGCGTCCCAGCTCGCCCTCGGCAGGCAGCTCACCGCATCGGCGACGGACGGCCGCCCCGACATCGACCTGATCCTCGGCACCCACTCCCATGTCCCGCAGGCGTACGAGAAGGTGGGCGGCACCTGGATCGTCTACGGCATGGGCGACCAGATCGCCGACGAGCGCCAGGACGCGTCGGGCGCCCGTGACCTCCGTGCCAACGAGAGCAGCACGGCGCGCTTCACCTTCGCGCCGCCCGCCCGGCCCGGTCAGCGGTGGCGGGTGACGAAGGCCGAGTTCGTGCCCCAGTACTTCGACACGGACACCGGCCGGGTCCTCGACGTCGGCTCCGCCGGCGCCAACGGCGACTCCGATCTGCGCCGGGTGCGCAACTGGATCGGGCAGGCCGTCCTCAGCCGGGGCGCGGCCGCCGACGGCCTGAAGATGGCGGACTAGCGTCCGGGATGCCGGACGGGCCGGGCCACCCGTCCGACATCCCGGACGGGCCGGCCACCCGTCCGGCCTCCCGGCCCGGGCAGGCTCGGCACCCCGGCGGTGCACCGAGCCCGGGCCGCCGGCATTCGGCCCCTCAGCCCAGGGCGAGCAGCCAGCCGCGCCCCGGAGCCACCGCGACCGCCTCGCCCGCCGCGAAGTGCCGTTCCGGCTGGAAGCCGTCGACGGCCGGTGCGTACGCGGCCACGGGCCCGTCCGCGGTCGACGGCACGATCTCCACGGGCTCCGGCGCCCAGGACGCGATCGCCGTGACCGTCCCGCCGGGCCCCCGCCAGGTGGTCGCGAGCACATCGTCCCGTCCGGTGCGCACGGGTGGCTCGTCCGCCCACCAGCCCGTCATCTCCGCCTCGCCGAGCCGCAGCCGGTCGAAGGCGCGCCACAGCGGCCTTACGTCCGTCATGGGCGCCCGCGCGGTCATCCCGAACACGAGCCCGCGCCACGGATTCCCGCCGCCCTCCAGCATCTCGCCCATCAGTCCGAACGGGATCCCGGAGAGCTCGGTCAGCCAGTACGCCGGGTCGGTGCCCTCGTAGTCGAACAGCTCGCCCAGCCAGAGCCGGTCGGTGTACGGCATCAGCTCGGCGTACAGATTGGCGCTGGAGGCGAAGCCGTCCGGCTCCCGGTACTGGTTGCACGAGTGCAGGTCCACCAGGGGCGGCGTTCCGGCCGACCGGGCGAGCACCTTGCGCACGCGCTTCATGGTGGCGCGGTCGTACGCCACGTCGTCGAGGTACAGCCCGTCCACGCCCGCGTGCCGGCGCAGCCGGCCCACGCCCTCGACATAGGAGTTGTGCCAGCGCGACGCTCCGCTCGTCACCACGGCGACGTCGCCGACGTCCGTGGCCACCCAGCCCGGCACGTAGTCCCCGCGCAGATGCTCCTGGAGCCATGCGTGCCCGCCGCCGGGCCCCGACGCCAGCACCTCGTCGCCGAAGGACGCCAGCACCGGCAACTCCGGAGTGTGACGGGTCAGTTCGCGCACGGTGTCGTACACCTTGACACGGATGCCGAGCCGGTGCGCCTCGTCGGTGTAGGCGCGCAGCGCGGCGGCGGCGAGCAGCGGGTCGTTGATGTACGGGTTGGGCGGGGTCGCATGGTGCAGGTTGACGACGGTCGCGCCGTAGTCGGCGACCTCGCGCGGCGTGGCGTACGCGTGGAAGTACCGCTCGGCGAGATGCCGGCCCGGCCGCAGCGGCTTGAACGGCGTCAGCAGCAGCCGCAGCTCGAAACAGCGGCTGTCACCCGCGCCCAGCCGCAGCGGCCCGCTGGACGCGGTGACCGTGCGCACCCCGTCCGTGGTGCGCAGCCGCACCCCGCCGCGCCCGTCGTCACCGGCCCAGGAGCGCGGCGCGACCAGCGGTTTCTGCCGGTAGTAGTTGGTGTTGAGGGGCCGCTCGTAGTGGTCGTCGCGCAGCCCGATCTGCACCCCGGCGGCCGGTCCGCCCAGCCACAGTGCGTCCTGGTTGCGGGTCGGGGTGTCCCAGTGCCAGTCGTAGGTGCGCGGGCAGGCCTGACCACGCAGGCCGAGACCCATGGCGTACGCGGTCGCGTCCTCCCGCAGCGGCAGCTCCAGCCGCACGTCGTCCAGGACGAGGTCGGCCGTGGCCTCCACGGTGGCCCGCACCACCAGGAAGCCGTCCGCCTCCAGCTCGCCCTCGGTGCGCAGCACCACGTCGGTGCCGGTCGCCCTCGTCGCCCAGCGCACCCGGGCCGGGCCTGCCCGGTCCAGGGTGAGCGGGCCCCGGTCCAGGGCCCGGCCGAGGTCGAGCACCGGCGGGCCCGCGAGCAGGTCCCGTTCGGGTCCGTCGGTGCCGGTGACCGACGGCGTGAACGTCGACGTGAGCCGCCGCGGCAGTCCGTCGGCACCGAGTTCCACCGTCCGGCCGAGGATCGCGAGCCGGGGCCCGGCGGCCCTGCCCGGCCGGCCACCCGCGTCCGCCGGGTGCCCGTCGACCTCGACGGGCGTGAACGGCGGCACCACGTCGTCGTCGTGGCCCAGCGCCGAGTCCAGCCAGCGCAGCCGCGCGAGCCGCCCCGGCTCCCCGGTGCCGTGGTCGGTCACCAGGACGTCGCCGACCGTGAACCGCAGCGGCACCACCCGCTCGGCGGTGCCCCCGGCCCGGACGGCGATCTCGCCCTCGTACACCCCGGGCCGGGCACCCTCCGGTACGTCCACGACGAACCAGAGCGCGGCCGTCCGTCCCCCGGGCACCGAGACGGTCCGCTCGAAGGCGCGGCCGAGCGCGTCCGTGCCGCCCGTCGACGGGCAGCGGACCGGGAACGGCAGTCCGCGCACCTCGGCGCGGACCTCGGTGAGATCGCGCAGCGCGTGGACACCGACCTGGAGCGCGCGGTACTCGCCCCGGTCGGCCGTCACGGAGTGCGGCGCGAACGGCGTCGCCCGGGCCCAGCGCGCCGGCAGACGGTCGAAGCGGCCCAGCGGATGGGCCCGGTCCTCGGCGAAGAGCAGGAACTCCGCCGCCGGGTGCGCGCGTCGGAGTGCCGCGCACTCCTCGTCGGTCGCGGTGAAGCCGAGCGGTGCGAACGAGTCCGCGGCGCTCACGGCCTCGTACCGGAAGGCCTCGGCGCGCGGCAGCCGCGCCCAGGCACCGGGCCGGTCGAGCCCGCAGGCGTGGCACCAGGCCGGATCGGCTGTCCGGGCCGGCCGGCGGTAGGCGGCCTGCGGATAGTGGGGGCGGCCGGTGTGGGCGTAGGGCAGGTAGTGGACCGCGTAGACGCCGGGCCCCTCGACCGGTTCGAAGGCGATACGGCCGTGGGACCGGGTCACCTCGACGGCGACCGTGTTGCGGACGCGGGTGCCGGAGGGGGACAGCACGAGGACGTCGACGTCGGCGGGCTCGGGATCGCAGCGCCGCCAGGGGAGTTCGGCGGCGAGGGCGGGTGCCGGGCCTGCGGCGCGCACGAGTATGCGATGGTTCCCGTACACGTCGCAGTCCCAGTCGCCGAGCCCGCAGTCCAGCTCGGGATGATGGTCGTGACGGGGGCGGTGCCGGTGCTCGGAACGATCGGTCTCACCCATCTGTGCTCCCCCAAGGGCGCTATTAATTAGGTAAGTTTCTCAATCACTCCGGGTCACCCTGGAGAGGAACCGATCGAGCTGTCAAGGGGGACGTCATGGATCGGGACGCCATGCGCAGCAGCGAGCCGCTCAGCGGGGACCCCTCGCTGCTGCGCCGGCTGAACGCGGCAGCCGCGCTGCGCGTGCTGCGGGAGCGCGACGACGTGACGGTGCCGGAACTCGCCGCGCTGATCGGCGTCTCCCGGCCCACCGCGCAGGACCTCACCGCCCAGCTGCTGCGCGAGGGCCGTCTGGTGGAGCTGCGGCGCGGCGCCGGCGGCGTGGGCCGGCCGGCCCGCCGCTACCGCTTCCGCGCCGAGGCGGGCCATGTGCTCGGCGTCGACATCGGTGCCCACAAGGTCCTCGTGCACGCCGCCGACCTGCTCGGACGGACCGTCGTGACCCAGCGCGTCGCCGTCACCCCCGAACTCCCCGCAGCCGCACGCCTGGACGCGGTGCGGTCCGCGATCGCGGGCTGCCTTGGCCGGCCGGAGGCCGCGCAGGTGCGCCCCCTTGCCACCGGTGTCGGCACCAGCGGCATGGTCGACCGGGCGGGGCGCGTGACGGAGAGCGACTCGCTGCCCGGCTGGACGGGGCTCGATCTCGCCCGGGAGCTCGCGGACGCGGCGCCGGGACCGGTGCTCGTCGGCAACGACATCCAGCTGGCGACGCTCGCCGAGTGCACCGGGGGAGTGGCGGTCGGCGTCCGCGACTGCGTGTACCTGTACGTGGGCAACCGGCTCGGCATCGGCCTGTGGCTGCACGGCCGGCTGCACCGCGGCCACCACGGCGCGGCGGGCGAAATGGTCGGCGGGGACGGCTGGGAGCGCTCCTACCAGCGGCTTCTGGACTGGTTCGCGGGTCATCGGGGCGACGGGGAACCCACCCGTGAGAACGCCGCCCGGGCGGTCGTCGCGGCCGCCGCCGCGGGCGACGGCGGCGCCCGCTACACGCTGCGCGCCTTCGCCGAGTGCCTCGCCGACAGCCTGGCCCGGCACGTCGCGGTGCTGGACCCCGCGTCGGTGGTGCTGGGCGGCGGCGTCTCGCGCGCCGGCGCCCTACTCGGCGAGCCCTTCGCGGAGCGCCTGGCCGCTCTCTGTCCCGCCCCGCCCACCGTCCTGACCTCCGCACTCGGCGAGGAGTCCACGGCCATCGGCGCCGCACGGCTGGCCCTGGACCACGTCGAACAGGTCCCCGGGACCACCTCCGTCCCCTGACGAAAGTCCAAGTGCGGGCACGGTCAGTCCAACTCGACATGGCCCGCGCACGGTTGACGGGCCCCGCCGCTGCTTCCATGATGTGGCTCACCTTTCGGCAAGTTGCCTTCCAAATTGCCGATCGGGTCCGTCATGCCGTGAGCCAGGGAGTACGAGTGACATCCCCTGCTACAGAGCGCCGGCCCCGCGCCGCGTCGCCGCCCCGCTCCACGACCGAGCGCCCGGCCGCCACCGGGCGCCGCGCCCCGCTGCGGGCGCGGCTGCGCGACAACTGGGTGATGCTCGCCCTGATGGCCCCCGGACTGGCGTTCTTCGTCGTGTTCTTCTACGTCCCGATGCTCGGCAACGTCGTCGCCTTCGAGGACTACCAGCCGTTCATCGGCTTCAAGGAAAGTGCCTTCACCGGGGTCGCCAACTTCCAGGAGCTCTTCGCCGACCCGGCGTTCTGGGAGTCGGTGCGCAACACCCTCGCCTTCGCGGCCCTCCAGCTGGTCTTCTTCTTCCCGGCCCCGCTCGCCCTCGCGCTCCTGATCAACAGCCTGGTGTCCACGAGGGCCAAGCGGTTCGTCCAGAGCGTCGTCTATCTGCCGCACTTCATCTCCTGGGTACTCGTCGTCGCCCTCTTCCAGCAGGTGCTCGGCGGCGCCGGCCTGATCAGCAACTTCCTGCGCGACCACGGTCTTTCGCCCCTGGAGGTGATGACCGACCCGTCGGCCTTCCCCGTGCTGATCACCGCGCAGGTGATCTGGAAGGACATCGGCTGGGGAATGATCATCTACCTGGCGGCCCTGGCCCAGGTCGACCAGAGTCTGTACGAGTCGGCGGCCGTCGACGGCGCCGGCCGCTGGCGGCGCATGTGGCACGTCACGCTGCCCGCGGTGCGCGGCGTCACCGTGATGCTGCTGGTGCTGCGCCTCGGCGACGTCCTGTCCGTCGGTTTCGAGCAGTTCCTGCTCCAGCGGGACGCCGTGGGCGCGCGGGCCGCCGAGGTCCTCGACACCTACGTTTACTACCACGGCGTGGTCTACGGCGACTGGGGCGTCGGCGCCGCAGCGGGCCTCGTCAAGGGCGTCGTCGGCGCCCTGATGATCTGGGGCGCCAACCGGCTCGCCCACGCCTTCGGAGAGCAGGGGGTCTACACGAAATGAGCGTCGGCATACCCCTGTTCCGCCCGCGCGGCGAGCCCCCGGCGGCGCGGCCCGCCTGGGAGGAGCCGCCCACCAGGGCCGGCCGGGCGACCAAGGCCGTCGTCCTCGCCGTCATCGTCGCCGTGATGGTGCTGCCGTTCCTCACGGTCCTCTCCACGAGTCTCGCCTCGCGCAGGGAGATCACGGCGGCCGGCGGCTACGTCCTCTTCCCGACCGAGCCCACCCTGGAGGCGTACCGCACGATCCTCTCCGGCGGTCTGGTGACCCGGGCCGTCATGGTGAGCGTCCTCATCACACTCGTCGGGACGGCCCTGTCGCTGCTCAGCTCCATCGGCCTGGCCTACGGACTGAGCAAGCGCGGCGTCCCGGGCAGCGGACCCGTCCTGCTGATGGTGCTGTTCACCCTGCTGTTCGCACCCGGCATGATCCCCATGTACGTCCTCGTCAAGGAGCTGGGCCTGCTCGACAGCTACGGGGCGCTGATCCTGCCCGGGCTGATCAACGCCTTCAACCTGGTCGTCCTGCGCGCCTTCTTCATGAACATCCCCGAGGAGCTGTACCAGGCGGCCCGGATCGACGGCGCCGGGGACTGGCGCATCCTCACCCGCATCGTGCTCCCGCTGTCCAAGGGCGTCATCGCCGTCGTCGGGCTCTTCTACGCCGTCACGTACTGGAACGCCTTCTTCAACGCGATGCTGTATCTCAACGACTCCGGGAAGTGGCCGGTCCAGCTGGTCCTGCGCACCTATGTCGTCCAGAGCAAGCAGATGACGAGCGATCAGCTCGGGCTCACCCATCTGCCGCCGCAGCAGTCGCTGTCCATGGCGGTCGTGATGATCGCGCTCGTTCCGATCCTGCTGATCTTCCCCTTCCTGCAGAAGTACTTCACCAAGGGCGTGCTCACCGGCGCCATCAAGGGCTGACCCCGTTCCCCGAACCGAACCGTCCCCGTCCCGTCCCGGAGATGACCCATGACCGGCATGTCCCGACGCACCTTCCTCGGCCTCAGCACCGCCGTTGTCGCGGGCGCCGCCGCCACCTCGCTCACCGGCTGCGGCTCCGCCACGGCCCACCGGGGCGAGGCCGCGTCGGCGAAGGTGAAGCTGCCGACGTACGTCCCCTTCCACGGCCTGGAGCCCGACCTGCCGCCCAGCTCCAAGGGCCTGTCCGCGGGCTACCTCCGCTACCCCGGGAAGCTGGTGCGCAGCGTCCCCAAGGTGCCCGGCGACGGGTCCCGGGTCACCATGCTCACCGAGATCTGGACCCAGCCGCCCACACCGAAGGGCGGCAACGCCCACTGGAAGAAGCTGGACCGGGCCCTCGGCATCGAGCTCGACGCGATCCTCGGCACCGATCCCGGCTACCCCGACAAGTTCTCCGCGACCGTCGCCGGCGGCGACCTGCCCGACCTGATCTGGATCCCCCCGAACCAGGGCATCCAGCATGTCGCGCAGCTGCTGGAGGCCAAGTGCGCCGACATCACCGCCTACGTCTCCGGGGACGCCGTCAAGGACTATCCGCACCTGGCCGCCATGACCCCCGCCCACTGGCGGACCGCCGTCGTGAACGGCCGTATCTGGGGCGCGCCCGTCCCGTACCCGGCCACGGGCCAGGTCTACGGCGGCAACCCGGACGTCTGGCAGAAGGCCGACGGCCTCTCCGCGAGCAGCCCGCAGGAGTTCCTCGACAAGTGCAAGGAGGTCACCGGCGGCAAGGTCTGGGCGCTGGAGCCCATCTACGTCAACGCGGCCGGCGTGCTGAGCCAGTGCTTCGGTGCGCCCAACAAATGGCGGCTCGAGAAGGACGGCTCGCTCACCTTCTGGCAGGAGACCGACGAGTACGCCGAGGCCCTGGACTTCGTCATCGAACTGCGCAAGGCCGGGGTCTTCTACCCCGGCGACCCGCAGATGGCCGACGCCTATCTGAAGATGGCCCAGGGCTCCATCGGTGCCTGCGTCTTCGCCAACGCCGCGGGCGCCCGGCAGAACCTGCGCACCAACGACCCGTCGCTCGCCGCCGAGGTTCTCGTCCCCTTCGCGGCGGGCGGCCACCGGCAGAACCACCACTACCACTACGGCACCATCGGCTACAGCGCGATCAGAAAGGGCAGCGAGAAGCGCGTCCGTATGCTGCTCGGCATCCTCGACTACCTCGCGGCGCCCTTCGGCACCAAGGAGCGCGAGTTCCTCGAATTCGGCACCGAGGGCGAGGACTTCACCTACGACGCGCAGGGCTTTCCGCAGCGCACGAAGAAGGGCAAGACCGAGGTCGAGGGCCTGTACAGCGGACTCGCCACGGCGACGACGTCGCCCTTCGCGCTCATCGCCTCCTCCTTCCCGGGCGGCCACGGCCCGCAGGACGTGCGGGACATCTACGGCGTCGAGCGGAAGCTCATCGCGACCGCCGTGCAGAACCCCACCATCGGCCACTACTCCGACGCCTACACCGAGCACTACGGCCGGATGTCCCAGGAGGCCACCGACCTCGTCAACGACATCGTGGCCGGCCGCAAGAAGCTCACCGAGTGGAAGCCGTTCTGGAAGGACTGGCGCACCAAGGGGCTGGAGCAGATGGCCCGGGAGTACCAGAGGTCCATCGAACGCAACGGGTAGGCAGCCCCGCCGGGGGCTTCCCCGGTCCGGCCCCTTCCTCCGACGGGGAAGGCGCCGGACCGCAGGCGCCCGGCGTTACTTCTCGGCTTGGCCGTGTTCCGACTTCGCCAGTTCGGAGTTGCGGTACGAGTAGCCGAAGTAGATGACGCAGCCGACGAGGAACCACACCGCGAACCGCACCCAGGTCTGCCACTGGAGGAAGGTGATCAGCCACAGGGAGAAGACCACGCCGATGGCCGGCACGAAGGGCATTCCGGGCGTGCGGAACGTCCGCGGCAGCTCCGGGCGCCGGTACCGCAGCACGATCACCGCGATGCACACCACAACGAACGCCAGCAGAATGCCGATGTTGGTGAGCTCGGCGGCCTCGGCGATGGGCAGGAACCCCGCGATGAGCGCCGACGCCACGCCCACGATCCAGGTGACCCGCGTCGGCACGTGCCGTGTCGGATGCGTCTTCGAGAACCACTTCGGCAGCAGCCCGTCACGGCTCATCGAGAACCACACGCGGGTCACGCCGAGCATGAAGGTGAACATCACGGTGAGGATGCCGATGATGGCGCCGACGGCGATCAGGTCGGCCAGGCCGCCCAGGCCCACCGACTTGAAGGCTGTCGAGAATCCGCTCTCCTTGTCGATCTCCTTGTAGTTCTGCATGCCGGTCAGCACCAGGCAGGCCGCCACGTACAGCACCATCGAGATGGCCAGCGAATAGATGATCGCCTTCGGCATGTGGCGCTGCGCGTCCTTGGACTCCTCCGCCGCGGTGCTCATGGCGTCGTATCCGAACACCGCGAAGAACACCGTCGCCGCACCCGTGAACGCCCCGCTGACCCCGTACGGGAAGAACGGGTGGTAGTTGGCCGTGTTGATGTGGAACACGCCGACGCCGATGACGACCAGCACCACCAGGACCTTCAGGGCGACCACGATCGTCTCGAAGCGCGCCGCGCTCTTCATGCCGAGGTTCAGCAGCCAGGCGATGAGCAGACACAGCAGCGCCGCGATCAGGTCGACCCGGTGCCCCGGCCCGGTGCCCGGCGCGCCGAGCATCCAGGCCGGGAGGTTCGCGCCCAGGTCGGTCACCAGGAACCCGAAGTACCCGGAGATGCCGATGGCGACCACCGCCACGATCGCCGTGTACTCCAGGAGCAGGTCCCAGCCGATGAACCAGCCCGCGAACTCGCCGAGCACCGCGTAGCCGTACGTGTAGGCGGAGCCCGCCTTGGGGATGAGGCCCGCGAACTCCGCGTAGGACAGTGCGGCCGCCGCGCTGGCGAGGCCCGCGATCAGGAAGGACACCACGACCGCCGGCCCCGCGATGCCGTTCGCGACGGTTCCGGCGAGCGTGAAGATGCCGGCACCGATGATGCCGCCCACGCCGATCGCGGTCAGCTGCCACAGGCCCAGCGTGCGGGTCAGCCGCTGACTCGCCGTGCCCTCGGGTTCCTCGATGTGTTCGATGGGCTTGCGGCGCAGAACGCCTTCGCCCATCCGGAGTCCGGCCATGAGCCCTCACCTCTTCGCGACGGCAGTCTGCTGAGGCCGATCATGGCTCAGCGGCGGCCGTCACGGAAGACGGCGCGCGTCGCCGCGGCCACGCGGACCACGGGGCTCGCCGTGCGGAGTCCCTCGGCCGCCGGGGCGGCTACGGCACCACCGTCACCGGCCAGCGGCCCGCCTTCACCAGCCGGATCGCCACCGAGCCGATGATGCGGTGACCGGCCTGTTCGGAGGCGCCCACCACCACCGCGTCCGCCTTCAGATCGTCCGCTGCCGACACCAGCCCGTTGTACGGGTCGCCGCGGAAGGTGTGGAACTCCCAGCGCACCTGGAATATGTCCTTGACCCGTTCGGTCGCGGCCCTGATCTCGGCGACGAGGCTCTGGGCGATCTCGTCGGTCGCCTCGGCGACCGGCACGCCCAGCGCGGCGCCCGCCGCCATGACGGGCTGCACATAGACCACGGCGAGCAGCGCCCCCTGCCGCCGGGCGAGGCCCGCGGCGTACGCGGCGGCCCGCATGGACGACTCCGAGCCGTCCACGCCGACGACGATCACCTTGGGGCCGTCCGTGCCTCGTTCGAATGCGTGGTGCTGCTGTTCGGTCACATGGGTGAGGCTAGCGGAATCCGCACGTCCGAAGGCCTCCCGGGGGTGCGGCGGTGGTCCGCACGTCCGGCGCATCCCGGGGGAGTGCAGCGGTGATCCGCACGGCGAAGGTGCCGGCTCCGACCGCCGGATCCGGGTTCCGTCCCACACCACCGCCACGCCCGACGGGCGGCCCGCCCCGGTGCTTCCTAGAGTCGTCCACATGACTGCCGGTGCCGCGGCGCCCGGGCCGATACGCGATCGGGGCGGCCTCCTCGGCAAAGTGCCCGAGGGGTTCGCCGCCTTCTTCGGTGCGCTGGGACTGTTCTGCGCGGTCATCGCGATCATCGCCCCCCTGCGCCGCCTGTTGAACCCGGTCACCGAACTGCTCGAACGGATCACGGTCCCGGTCAGCGCGAACCTGGCGTACGCGGTGTTCCTGTTCCTGCTGGCCGCCGCCACCGGCGCGCGCAAGAAGGTCGCCTGGTGGCTGGTCGTGGTCTACCTGGCGCTGCTGGTGGTGTTCGACGTGCTCGGCATCATCAGCGGCGCCTGGCGCGAATCGCTGCCGTCGCTGGTCGTGTGCGGTCTCGCTCTCGTCCTGCTGATCGTCGCCCGCAAGGAGTTCTACGCCGCCTCCCGCCGGGCCGCGCTGCGCCGTGCCCTGCTCGTGCTGCTCGCCGGGCTCGTCGTGGCCATCCTGGTGGGCTGGGGTCTCGTCGAGCTGTTCCCGGGCACCCTGCCGGAGGGGCAGCGGCTGCTGTGGGCGGCCGACCGGGTCTGCGGCGGCCTCGTGTCGGGGCGCACCTTCGACGGCACGCCGCCGCGCTTCCTGCACTTCCTCCTCGGCCTCTTCGGAGCGCTCGCGCTGCTGAACGCCGCCGCGACCCTGTTCCGCTCCCAGCGCATGGAAGCCGCCCTGCACGGTGACGAGGAGCCCCGTATCCGGACCCTCCTCGACGCGTACGGCGAGCAGGACTCGCTCGGCTACTTCGCCACCCGCCGCGACAAGGCCGTGCTGTTCTCGCCCAGCGGCAAGGCCGCCGTGACCTACCGCGTCGAGGCGGGGGTCTGCCTCGCCAGCGGTGATCCCGTCGGCGACCGGGAGGCCTGGCCGCACGCCATCGCCGGCTGGCTCGGCCTCGCCCGCCGCCACGCCTGGGCACCCGCCGTGATGGGCGCGTCCGAGGAGGGCGCGAAGGCGTACGCGCGAGCCGGGCTGGGCGCGCTCCAGCTCGGTGACGAGGCGATCCTGGAGGCCGCCGACTTCGATCTGGGCGGCCGCGACATGCGGGTCACCCGGCAGGCGGTCAACCGGATCCGGCGCAGCGGTGCCCGCACCCGGATCCGCCGCCACTCCACGCTCACCGACGAGGAGATGGAGGAGATCGTCGACCGGGCCGACGCCTGGCGGGACACCGAGACCGAGCGCGGCTTCTCGATGGCCCTGGACCGGCTCGGCGACCCGGCGGACGGTGACTGCCTGCTCGTCGAGGCGCTGGGGCCCGACGGCACCCTGCTCGCGCTGCTGTCCTTCGTGCCGTGGGGCCGCGAAGGCGTCTCGCTCGATCTGATGCGCCGCGACCGCGCCGCCCCCAACGGCGTCATGGAGTTCATGGTCGCCGAGCTGTGTGCCGCCGCGCCCCGGCTCGGGGTACGGCGGATCTCGCTGAACTTCGCGGTGTTCCGGTCCGTCTTCGAGGAGGGTGCCCGCATCGGTGCGGGGCCGGTGCTGCGGCTGTGGCGCAGGATGCTGCTGTTCTTCTCCAGGTGGTGGCAGCTGGAAGCGCTCTACCGCTCCAACGCCAAGTACCGTCCGCAGTGGTATCCGCGGTTCATCTGTTACGGAGACGCCGGTTCCCTGGCCCGTATCGGGCTGGCCTCCGGCATCGCCGAGGGCTTCGTCTCCGTACCGTCCCTGCGCAAGCTGTGGGGCAAGGGCCACCCGCCGGGGGGCGGGCCTGTCCGCCCTGTTGGTCCCGCTGGGTCCGGCGCGGCGGCCCTGCCGGCCCAGGCTCCGTCCGCACCCGCCCGCACCGAGGAACCCACGGCCGGAGCTGCCGCCGCTCTGCCCGAGCAGATCCGTCTCCGGCACGCCAAGCTGGACCGGCTGCGTGCCGACGGGATCGACCCCTATCCGGTCGGCACGCCGCCACGCACCCACACCCTCGCCGAGGCCCGGGCCGCCGCCGGCGCGCTCCCGCCCGGCACCCGCACCGGCGAACGGGTGACGGTGGCGGGCCGCACGATGTTCGTACGCGACTTCGGCGGACTCGTCTTCGCGGTGCTGAGCGACTGGTCGGGGGATCTCCAGGTCGCCCTCACCCGCCAGGACTCGGGAACCGCGCTGGACGCGTTCACCGCCGAAACCGACATCGGCGATCACATCAGGGCCACCGGCACACTCGGGAGCAGCGACCGCGGCGAGCCCACCGTCTTCGTCACCTCCTGGCAGCTCACCGGCAAGTGCCTGCGCCCGCCGCCGGCTTCCCGTCCCCGTTCCGTGCGGGGGGACAACCACCTGCAGAACGGGCGTCGCGGCCTCGCCGCCGAGACCAGGGCCCGGCGCCGTTACCTCGACCTCATCGTCAACCCCGAGGCGCGCGCCGTCGTCCGGGCGCGCTCCACCGCCGTCCAGGCGTTGCGTCAGGGGCTGCTCGACCGTGGTTTCCTGGAAGTCGAGACGCCGATGCTCCAGCAGATCCACGGCGGCGCCAACGCCCGCCCGTTCACCACGCACATCAACGCCTACGATCTGGATCTGTATCTGCGGATCGCACCGGAGCTCCATCTGAAGCGGCTGTGCGTCGGCGGCATGGAGAAGGTCTTCGAGATGGGGCGCACCTTCCGCAACGAGGGCGTCTCCTACAAGCACAACCCCGAGTTCACGATGCTGGAGGCCTACCAGGCGTTCGCCGACTACGACGTGATGCTGGACCTCGCCCGTGAGCTGATCCAGGGGGCCGCAACCGCCGCGTTCGGCGCACCGGTCGCCCGCAGGACCGGCGCGGACGGCACGGTCGTCGAGCACGACATCTCGGGTGAATGGCCGGTCAGGACCGTCCATGAGGCGCTGTCCGAGACACTCGGGGCACAGGTGGACGCCGATACGCCGCTGGAGACGCTGCACGCGCTGTGCGACCGCGCGGCGGTGCCGTACCGGGCCGACGACGGACACGGCGAGATCATCCTCGAGATGTACGAGCGCCTTGTCGAGGCGAGGACCGGGATGCCCACCTTCTACAAGGACTTCCCCACCGAGGTGTCACCGCTCACCCGGCAGCACCGCACCGATCCGCGCCTCGCCGAACGCTGGGACCTCGTCGCCTTCGGCACCGAACTCGGCACCGCCTACTCCGAGTTGACCGACCCGGTGGAGCAACGCCGACGGCTCACCCGGCAGTCGTTGCTCGCCGCGGGCGGGGACCCGGAGGCGATGGAACTCGACGAGGACTTCCTCGATGCCCTCGAATACGCGATGCCGCCCACCGGCGGACTCGGGATCGGAGTGGACCGGCTCATCATGTTCCTCACCGGACTCACCATCCGCGAGACACTGCCGTTCCCACTGGTGCGCCGCCGCTGAACCGCCGGACACCTACTCCCAACGGGTGAAATTCCAGCGCCGTTCGGTGTCGTTCGCGCATGTCGCCCATGGGCCATGCGACTGATTAGTAATGCAAAATGACCGGACGACCCCGGCGCGCCGGACGCTGCTGCGTGGCGTCGCCGCCCTGGGACTCACCGCCATCGCGGGCTGCTCCGGAACGGACCGGGCGGGCGCGCCCGGCAGCCCGTCCGCGACTCGCACCCCGGCCCCGGGTCCGCAAGCCGTCGCACCTCCGAAGGCCTCCACCTTCCGGCTCCAGCCGATCACCGGATACGGGACCCCGGGCCGGACCCTTGCCAGTACCCCCGTGCGCCGCAGACCGATCATGGATCTGCCCGAGCAGGGCCGCAGCATCACCCTCACCTTCGACGACGGCCCCAACCCCCTCTACACACCGGGCGTTCTGGAGACGCTCCGCAGCCACGACGTGCGCGCGATGTTCTTCGTGTGCGGGGAGATGGCCGTCGAGAACAAGGACTTGGTGCGGGAGATGGTCGGGGACGGCCATGTCGTGGGCAACCACACCTGGACCCATCCGCTCCTCACCACGATGACCCGGGCGCAGATCCGGCGTGAGATGGAGCGCACCTCCGACCTGATCGAGAAGATCATCGGGCAGCCCCCGCTCTGGTTCCGTGCCCCGTACGGCGCCTGGAACCGCAACACCTTCGAGCTGGGAGCCAAGCTGGGCATGGAACCGCTCGCCTGGACCGTCGACTCCGACGACTGGGAGCGGCCCGGCACCACCAGGATCGTGAACAACGTCCTCGGCGGCGCCCGTCCCGGTGTGGTGGTGCTCCAGCACGACGCGGGGGGCAACCGCTCGCAGTCCGTGGCGGCGCTGCGCCGCTATCTGCCGAAGCTGCTGGACGAGGGCTACCACGTCGTGCTGCCCAGAAGGAAGTACACATAGAAAAGGCGGGCTTTCGCCCGCCGGAAAAAAAAGGGGGGCTTTCGCCTGCCCGCGGAGGGGGCTTTCGCCCGCCCGGGTCACGTCGACTTGACGTCGGCCAGGCGGGCGAAAACCACGACATTGCCCTCGTATCCACTCTGTTTGGTGAATCCGCCGCCGCAGGTGATGACCCGCAGCTCCGGGACCCCAGTGTCCCCGTACACCTTGTTCCCGGGGAAGTTCTCCTTGGAGAAGACCTCGACGCCGTAGATGTCGAAGACGGCGGTCTTGCCGTCCGCGCGCCGTACTTCGACGTGATTTCCCTTCTTCAGCGACCCGAGTCCGTAGAACACGGCCGGGCCCTTCGTGTTGTCGACATGGCCGACGATCACGGCCGTGCCCTTCTCGCCGGGCGCGGCCGCGCCGCTGAACCAGCCGGCGAGATTGGGGTCGTCGGGCGGCGGGGCGTCCACCCAGCCGTCGGCGTCGAGCCCCACCGGCATGATGGGCGCGTCCACTTGGATCGCCGGGATGGCGACCCGTTCGGCCATCGAGAACGGCAGCGGCGCGGGCGCCTTGCCACCCGACGAGGCGGGTGTCCGGCTGTCCGCGGCCGCGGCGGACGCGGGTTGCGGCGGCCCGACGTCGAATTCGCCCGATCCGTTGCGGATCAGTGCGAGGCCGGACAGCAGAACAAGCGCTATCACGCCCCACGGCGCTCGCTTTCGGGGCCGTTCCTCCTGTTCGAGCAATTGGGACGAAGACATTCTCTATCCCCTCTCGACGCGGTGTGCTTACCGCGTCCCTTGCGCGTATAGGAACGCTAAGGGCCCTGCCGCCGACGGGCGACAGGACAGTGGCGAACGGGTGGCGGGCACATGATCGTGAGCCATCCGGGGACATCCCGCGCAGGAATTTTTTTACGGTCCGTGACCTGCGGTGATGCCCCTCAACTCGGTTATCTGACGGTGTGTTCGCTCACCGGGACGGGCGATTCCCGAAATGCGGGTCCGAGCAGGGCAACTGAGGGTCAGTCTGAGAGGGCGTTCTCACCGATGCCGGGGACGGTTCCCCGGGGCGCCCTTCGGGAGGATTCCCATGCGAACAACTCGTGCCCTGGCTGTCTCGGCCGCCGCGGTTGCCGTGGCCGCCCTCGCCACGCCGGCCTTCGCCGGCGTCGGCGGTGAGGGCGGCGCCAACGGCGCCGGCGGCGGCAACGTCGCCGGTCCGGGCGGCGAACACGGCGGCAACGACGGAGGTGTCGGCGGGGACCGCGGTGGCGGTGGCGGTGGCGGCGGCGGTGGCGGCGGAATCGGCGGCGGCGGCGGTGTCGGCGGCGTCGGTGGTGTCGGCGGTGACCGCGGCGACCCGAGCAACATCACCGCCCTGCCCAGCGTCGTCGCACCCGGCGGCGTCCTGACCGTGACCGTCGACGGCAACTCGTGCCGTGTCAACGGCACCGTTCAGTCGCTCGCCTTCCCGCCCACCCGGCTCACCCCCATCGACGGCGGCGGCAACACCACCGGTGCGACCGTCCGTATCGACCGCAACGCGCGTCCCGGCCCCTACGACATCACCGCCATCTGCGGCACCCGCACGCTGACCCGTCCCGCTGCCTTCTCCGTGATCCGCGGCACGGTGCGCGGTGGCTTCGGCGGCAGCATCATCAGCGGCGCGACTCCGACCGACATGGCCATCGGCGGCGGCCTGGTGGCGTCGGCCGTGATCGGCGGCGGGGCGTTCTGGATGCGCCGTCGGGCCGAGGACACCTGACCCGAGAAACCGTCCGACAACAGCCCTTCTGGCCCCGGATCCCGAGGGATCCGGGGCCAGAGGCCGTATCACGAGCTTTCTTCTCCGGCCCGGCGCCGCGACCAGTACACTGCGGCGCCGAGGGAACCGGCGATCAACGCCGCGCCCATCCCGATCTGTCCGAGATCGGAGCGGCCGACGCTGCCGCCGATACCGGCCTTGACGCCGTGGTCGCCGTAGTCGCGTCCGTTGTCGTCGCGGCCGGAACCGCTGTCGTTGTCGTGGTCCGAACCGTTGTCGTCGCGGCCGGAACCGCTGTCGTTGTTGTGGTTCGAACTGTTGCTGTCCCGGCCGGAACCGCTGTCGTCGCGGCCGTAACCGCTGTCCGAACGGTCGCCGTTGCCGTTGCCGTTGTTGTTGCTGCTGTTGCCGTTGCCGTTGCCGTTGCCGTTGCCGTTGCCGTTGCCGTTGGTGTCGGACGCGATCGTCACCTCGTCGGTGTGCGCGCTGCTTCCGGAGCAGCGGAAGGTCACCGCGTACGAGGCTCCCTCTTTCGCGTCATTGGCGATGGCGGCCGTCACGGAGCCGCTGCTCTTGCCGATCGTGACGTCGTTGAAGACGCCCGAGGACACGACGGTGTCGCCGGCGCAGCCGGACGCCTTGAGCGTCAGCTTGCCGCCGGCGGCGATCGTGGCGGGCGAGACGCTCGTCTGGAACGCACCGGACATCGCGTCCGGTTTCTGGTCGTCGGCTGCGTATCCGAACGGATTGGTGAGGGCCAGGGCGCCGGCCCCGAGCAGAGCGGCCGAAGCGACGCGTATCGCGCGCATGGTGATTCCTCCAGGTCCCCGAGGAGCACTGCGGACCTTTTCCGCTCGCGTCGGAAATGCACCTCGATGCCCGAAACGCTAAGGAGGCGCGCGGGCCGCCGCGATCCGTGTCGCGCGAATGGGGCACACGCCTGGGCCACTCAGGGGACACGGGCCGCCCGGGCGGCACCCGGGTGGCCCATGGCCCCTCCCTCACCCGAGATGCGGGAACAGCATCCGGAAGGGTCCCGTGCTCGCCGTGACGCCCCGGCTGTACGGGTCGTCGAAGTCCCAGATCAGGAAGAGCAGGAACGCGATGAGCGCCGAGAACAGACCGGCCAGGATCAGCTCGCGCGGGGTACGCCGGATCTGCAGCGCGAACACCATCCCGATGGTGACCAGGGCGCCCGTGATCAGGCCGAACCACACGACCGGCGGCATCGTGGGCCCCGTCGCCTCGGCGCGGGCGTGACGCGCCTCGTCCACCGCGGTCACCTGGTCGACGAGCGGCTGATAGGCCTGCGCCTGGAAGTCCGACCTCGGCCGGTAGTCGGTGACGTCCCGGCGTACGTCCTCGAGCAGCCGGTCGCCCCGGGCGGTGAGGTGGCCGTGGTTCACCATGGTGCGCCACTCCGTGGTCACGACATGGCCGACGTACGTGTTGACATCGGTGCGGATCCGATCGCGGACGTCGGCGGGATACACCCGGACGCGCTCGCTGACCTCGTGCAGCGCCTGGGCCTCGGCGCGTACGTGGTCCTGGGCCTCGCTGCGTGCCTCCCACACGCCCGCGATGGCCAGGCCGAGCACGATCGCGTAGACCACGCCGATCATCATCGTGATGTATTCGATGACGTCCGGTGTCTCGTTCGGGTCGTCGTCATCGGTGATCCGGCGGTGCCGCAGCACCATCACCAGCAGCACCACGCTGCACGCGGCCACCATCGCGAGGGTGAGAACAAGCCATTCCGACATCGGAACCTCCGTTCGGTCAGCGGGGGCGCAGCGCGGCGACGGCGAACACCGCGGGAGCCGTGATGAGCAGGGTGAGAGTGACCACGGACGGCCCGCTGCGGACCGGCCGTGTCCGCGCCGCGGGGCGGTACTCCGGGTAGTGCACCGGTGTGGGGCGGGGGACGACACGGGGTGTGGGGGAGGGCTTCGGCGGCGGTGGAGGCGGTGGAGGCGGTGGTGGGGGAGGAGGCGGAGGTGGGGGAGGAGGAGGGGGTGGTGGGGCCGGTTCGGGCGGCGGAGGCGGCGGGGGCGCCGGCTTCGGGGGACGGGGCTTGGGGGCCGTACGGCAGACGGTGCCGTTCCCCGCGACCGCCACGTTGTCGCCGGTGCCCGCTTCGCCGATCGTGGCGATCGCGCAGTCGGCCGGGGCCGCCGCCACGGCGGCGTCCGCGATCGCGAGGGCTCCGACCGGCCAGGTCAGGGCCAACAGCGTCACCGCGCGCAGGGCGAGGGCGGATCGGGTCCGCTGAGATCGATGCACGTCCGAGAGCATGGGCGGCGCACCCCTCCGGCACTCCGAACCGGACGCCGATTGGCCCGAAGGTGGGGAGTGGAAGCGCCGAGGTTTGAAAGTGCCCAGGTCAGGGTGACCGTGCAGGTCCCGGGCGGGCCGGATTCCCGGTCCGGGAAAGTTTTTCTCCGGCGCATTGAACACATCCACCGTCACCGCCCGTACCTAGGGCCATGCGCGGCGCACCAGGCGTCTCGATGAGTAGCCCATACATGAACGGGAGTTGACGAAATGCAGCGTCGATCAGGGGGTTCCCCCCGGGCCTGGCGGAGTGCCTCCCTCGTAGCGACAGCTGCGGCCGTGCTGGCGCTCACGACGGCATGCGGCCAGGAAAACGCCGCCCAGAACACGGGCAGCCAGAACGTGGGCAACGCGGCAGCCGCGCAGGACAGTTACGGCTCCGGCGGCTCCGGTGGCTATGGCTCGGGCTCGGGCAACGGATACGGATCGGACGGCAAGGAAGCCGCCGGCGCGCAGAGCAAGTCCGCGGGCCAGCTGGCCGTCTGGAACAGCAAGGAGCTGGGCAAGGTCCTCACGGACAGCGCCGGCTGGACCCTCTACCGCTTCGACAAGGACACCGCGGAGCCGCCCGCCTCGAACTGTGACGGCGACTGCGCGAAGGCCTGGCCGGTGGTGCCCGCCGACGGTGCGATGGCCGCGCCCGGTGTGGACCCGTCGCTGCTCGGTTCCGTCACCCGCAAGGACGGCTCCAAGCAGCTCACCATCGACGGCTGGCCGATGTACCGCTACGCCAAGGACAAGAAGCCCGGCGATGTGAAGGGCCAGGGCGTGGGCGGTATCTGGTGGGCCGCCGCCCCCGACGGCAAGAAGGCGTCTCCCGGCTCCGCCAAGCCCGCCGACCTGCCGGGCCTGTCCACCCGCAAGGACCCCAAGCTCGGCACGGTCGTCGTCGACAAGAACGGCATGACGGTCTACCGCTTCCTGAAGGACAAGGCATGGCCGAAGTCGGTGTCGAACTGCACCGGCGCCTGCCTGGAGAAGTGGCCGGCCGTCGCACCGGTCGCCCCGAACGACACCAAGGGTGTCCAGAAGAAGGGCCTCATGGGCTTCACGCGGCCCGACGGCACCAAGCAGATGACCATCAACTGCTGGCCCGTGTACACGTTCTCCGGTGACCAGAAGCCGGGTGACACCAACGGCCAGGGCGTGGGTGGCACCTGGTACGCGGTGGCGCCCGACGGCAAGCCGATCGGCGCGCCCGCCAAGTAGATCGCCCCGGATCGCCGCTCCGGGCGTGTCCGACCCCCCCTCAGTCCGCTCCTTCCGCACCATGGAAGGAGCGGACTGAGTTTTTTCGGTTGAGTTCGGAATGATGGGGTTCTTCTTCGTATACCGTCCATACGGCACGTGCCGGAGGCAGTGACCGAGAACGGACGCCCAATTTCCGTTTCGACTCGCTCCGTTGGCGGGCGATCAGTAGCCTCGGCTCGAACACCGGCTCGCCTACGCCTTGGAGACTTTGATGGAGCGTCCCGCCTGGGCCCCACAGGGCATCGACATCTCGGTGCCGAGCGTGTCGCGGATCTACGACTACTACCTGGGCGGTTCGCACAACTTCGAGGTCGACAGGGAAGCGGCCCGCAGGGCCATGGAGTTCATGCCGGGACTCCCCAAGATCATGCAGGCGAATCGTGCCTTCATGCGCCGAGCGGTACGGTACGCGGCCGAGCAGGGCATCACCCAGTTCCTGGACATCGGCTCCGGCATCCCCACTTTCGGCAATGTCCACGAGGTCGCCCAGTCCGCCAGCCCCGGCGCCCGAGTGGTGTACGTGGACCACGATCCGGTAGCCGTCGCGCACAGCCGCGCCGTGCTCGAGGGGAATGCCGACGCCGGCGTCGTCGCCGCGGATCTGCGCAAGCCCCGCGACATCCTGACCAGCGAGCCCGTCGTCAGGCTCCTCGACCTCGGCCGGCCGGTCGCGCTGCTCCTCGTCGCCGTCCTGCACTTCCTGGAGGACGCCGACGACCCGTACGCCGCCGTCGCCGAACTCCGTGACGCACTCGCCCCCGGCAGTCTGCTGATCGTCACGCACGCCGCGCTGGACGGCATACCCGTGCCCGCCGAACAGGCCGGCGGCGCGGTCGGCGTCTACCGCGACATACGCAGTCCACTGATCATGCGCACGCGCGACGAGATCGCGCGGTTCTTCGAGGGATACGACATGGTGGAGCCCGGCCTCGTGCCGATGCCGCAGTGGCGGCCCGACACGTCCGAGGAGGAGGATCCCTACTCCTTCTCGGGTTACGGCGGCGTGGGGCGTACGGCGTGACCGCGGAGCCGGACAGCCCGGAGGACAGACTGCGCAGGTTCGCCACGATCTGGAGCCGGGCGATCTTCCCGGTCACGGCGACCTCGCTCACCCGGCCCGAGTTCGAGGGACAGCTCGTACCGCTCGCCCGGCGGCTGCGCGACGCGCTGCGCGCCCGCACCTTCGACGCGTCCGAGGGCCACGCCGTCGGAGCCGCGCTGATCGGCGCGCACTGCACCGACCCGGAGTCGCTCAGCCGCACCCTCGACGTGGTCGACGCCTACCTCGTGCTGTACTGCGGCGCCGACGGACCCACCGAGGAGCAACGGACCCGCTCGTCGCGGCTGCAGCATGCGGTCGCCGCCGGGTTCGCCCGGGCGCTGCGCGAGCGCACCCTCGCCGAGCAGGAGGCCATTTCCAAGGCGGCGCTCAGCGCCAACTCCGAGGTGGCACAGGCGCTGCACGCCTCCGAGGCCCGCTTCCGCGCCGTCTTCGAGGGCGCCGCGATCGGCATCGGGATCGCCGACCTCGACGGCACCGTCCTGGAGGTCAACGACGCCCTGGTCCGCATGTTCGGGGGCGCCGGGCACCTCGTGCGCCGGCGCAACGTGATGGAGTGGACCCATCCGGACGACGCGCCGCACGTGTGGAAGCTCTACGACGAGCTGGTGCGCGGCGAACGCGAGCACTACCGCGTGGAGAAGGCGTTCTACCGTCCCGACGGCACCGTCCTGTGGACCAACCTCACCGTGTCGCTGCTGCGGGACGCCGACGGCGTACCCCACTACCAGCTCGCGCTGATGGAGGACACCACCGAGCGCCGGCTGCTCAATCTGCGGCTGCGCTACGAGGCCACCCACGACGCGCTCACCGGCCTGCCCAACCGCACGCTGTTCTTCGAACGTCTGGAGAAGGCGCTCGCCGCGGGCGAGGGCATGCGCTTCGGGCTCTGCTACCTCGACCTCGACGGCTTCAAGACCGTCAACGACAGCCTCGGGCACGCGGCGGGCGACCGTCTCCTCGTCGAGGTCGCCGACCGGCTCCAGTCCTGCGCCACCGCGTCGGGCGAGATGGTCGCCCGGCTCGGCGGCGACGAATTCGTGGCGCTGACCACCGGACGCGACACCCAGCACGAGGTCGACGAGCTCGCCGGGCGGATCATGAACGCCCTGTCCACGCCCATCCGCCTCGACGGCCGCGAACTCACCGTCCGCGGCTCCATCGGCATCGTGGAGGGACCCGCGGGCGAGCGCGGCGCGGCCGAGGTGCTGCGCAGCGCCGACATCACGATGTACCGGGCCAAGTCCGCGGGCGGCAACCGCTACGAGCTCGCCGACCCCGAGGCCGACGCGCGCGCCATCACCCGGCACGGGCTGACCACGGCGCTGCCCACCGCGCTGGAGCGCGGCGAGTTCTTCATCGAGTACCAGCCGCTGGTGCACCTCGCCGACGGCAGCGTGCGCGGCGCGGAGGCGCTGGTGCGCTGGGCGCACCCGCAGCACGGACGGCTCGGACCGGACCGCTTCATCCCGCTCGCCGAGCACACCGGCCTGATCGTGCCGCTCGGGCGCTGGGTCCTCGAGGAGTCCGCGCGCCAGGCCCGGGCCTGGCAGGAACGCCACGCCGACGCCGGGCCGCTGCGCGTCAACGTGAACCTCTCCCCGTGCCAGCTGAACCACCCCGGACTGGTCGCCGACACCGTCGACATCCTGGAGCGCTCCGGACTCCAGCCGTCCGCGCTGTGCCTGGAGGTGACCGAGTCCGCGCTGATCGGCGCCGACGACGATCTGCTGAAGCCGCTGCACCGGCTCGCGGAGATGGGCGTCGACATCGCGCTGGACGACTTCGGCACCGGCTACTCGAACCTGGCGAATCTGCGGCGCCTGCCGGTGAGCGTGCTCAAACTCGACCGGTCGTTCACGCAGGGCATGCAGCAGTTCCCGGCCGACCCGATCGACATGAAGATCGTCGAGGGGATCGTGTCCCTCGCCCACAGCCTCGACCTGGCGGTCACCGTCGAAGGCGTCGAGACCGGTGCGCAGGCCGATCAGCTGCGCGAACTCGGCTGCGACACCGCCCAGGGCTGGTACTACGCCCGCCCGGGCCCGCCGGACCGCCTCCACGAGCTGGCCCTGGCGGACGCCACGACCTGACCCCGGGGGCGGGTCAGCGCTCGAGGAGCATCCGCTGGAGTTCCCGCGCCGCCCTGGGCGGCGCGACATCGCTGCGGTGGGCGAGGGCGATGGTCCGGTGCAGACCGGGCCGGGCCAGGGGAGTGACCCGCAACCCCTGGCCCGCCCGGGTCGCCACCATGCGAGGGACGACGGCGACACCGAGCCCGGCACGTACGAACCCGAGCACCGCGTCCATCTCGCCGCCTTCCACGGCGAAGTCCGGCTCGAAGCCCTCGGCGCGGCACGCGGCCACGGTCAGCTCCCGCAGGTCGTACCCATGGCGGAACATCACCAGCCGCTCGCCCTCCAGATCGGCGACCCGGACCGTCCGGCCACGGCTCCGCCCGGGCGTGGGCGCCTCCGGCGACGACACCACGACCAGGTCCTCGCGAAGCACCTCCACCGTCGTCAGCGCCGGCGACGGCGTGGGCAGCGGCAGCACGACGAGCGCCAGATCCAGGGCGCCGCGCGCCAGCTCCCGCACCAGATCGTGCGACCCGCCCTCCTCGATCAGCAGCCGGATCCCCGGATACCGGTCGTGGAAGGTGCGCAGCACATCCGGCAGCAGACCCGTGCAGACGCTGGGGGTCGCGCCCAGCCGCACCCGTCCCCGCCGCAGCTGCGCCAGCTCCTGCACCTCCAGGCGTGCCGTGTCCGCGTCCGCGAGGATCCGCCGGGCCAGCGGGAGCAGTGCCTCCCCGGCGTCCGTCAGCGTGATGTTGCCGCGCGCCCGCAGGAACAGATCGGCGCCCAGCTCCCGCTCCAGCGCACGGATCTGCTGGGACAGCGACGGCTGGGCCACGTGCACCAGCTCGGCGGCCCGGGTGAAGTGCCGGGCCTCGGCGACCGCCACGAAGTACTGGAGCTGCTGGAACTGCATGCCCCCAGCGTACGGGTCCGATAGGCCCTGCCTATGGAAATGAGCCGGACCATGTCTTGGACCGATCGCCTCCCGCGCCCCTACCGTGCCAGTCATGGCTCTGGCAACGCGGACGGATCGACGGCCGTCCATCACGCGCACGCTGTGGGACTCGTCCGTCGGCAAGAAGACAGTGATGGCCGTGAGCGGCCTGGTGATGCTGCTCTACTTGGTCGTCCACATGATCGGCAACCTGAAGATCTTCTTCGGGGCGGGCGAGTTCAACCACTACGCGCACTGGCTGCGCGTGGTCGGCGAGCCCTTCATGCACTACGAGTGGACCCTCTGGCTCGTCCGCGTCGTGCTCGTCGCCGCCGTCGTCGCGCACGCCACCTCCGCGTACCAGCTGAGCCGCCGCGACATCAGGGCGCGCCCCCGTACGTACGTGCACAGGAAGCGGCGCGCGAGCTACGCGACCCGCACCATGCGCTGGGGCGGGATCATCCTCGGCCTGTTCATCGTCTGGCACCTGCTCGACCTGACCACCGGAACCGTGCACTCCGGCGGCTTCCAGTCCGGCCACCCCTACCAGAACGTCGTCGACACCTTCTCCACCTGGTACGGCGACGTGATCTACATCGTCGCGATGCTCGCGCTCGGACTGCACGTCCGGCACGGCTTCTGGAGCGCCGCGCAGACCCTCGGCGTGGGCAGCCGCACCCGCGACCGCATCCTCAAGACCATCGCCAACGTCCTTGCCCTCGTGCTGACGGTGGGCTTCGTCTCCGTACCCGTCGCCGTCATGACCGGAGTGGTGAGCTGACCATGACCCCTCGCCCCGAGTATCCCGCCTACGCCGCCTACACGACCGGGGAGCCGGTCGCCGACACCAAGGCGCCGACCGGACCGATCGCCGAGCGCTGGGACACGCGCCGCTTCGAGGCGAAGCTGGTCAACCCGGCCAACCGCCGCAAGCACACCGTCATCGTCGTCGGCACCGGCCTCGCCGGCGGCTCCGCGGGCGCCACCCTCGCCGAACAGGGCTACCACGTCGTCCAGTTCTGCTACCAGGACTCGCCGCGCCGCGCGCACTCCATCGCGGCCCAGGGCGGCATCAACGCGGCGAAGAACTACCGCAACGACGGCGACTCGGTCCACCGCCTCTTCTACGACACCGTCAAGGGCGGCGACTTCCGCGCCCGCGAGTCGAACGTGCACCGCCTCGCCCAGATCTCCGTCGAGATCATCGACCAGTGCGTCGCGCAGGGCGTGCCGTTCGCCCGCGAGTACGGCGGTCTCCTCGACACCCGCTCCTTCGGCGGCGTCCAGGTGTCCCGCACCTTCTACGCCCGCGGCCAGACGGGCCAGCAGCTGCTGCTCGGCGCCTACCAGGCGCTGTCCCGGCAGATCGCGGCCGGCAACGTCGAGCTGCATCCGCGCACCGAGATGCTCGACCTGATCGTCGTCGACGGCCGCGCCCGCGGCATCGTCGCCCGCGACCTGGTCACGGGCCGGATCGACACGTACTTCGCGGACGCCGTGGTGCTCGCGTCCGGCGGCTACGGCAACGTCTTCTACCTGTCGACGAACGCCATGAACTCCAACGCGACCGCGATCTGGCGGGCGCACCGGCGCGGCGCCTGGTTCGCCAACCCCTGCTTCACCCAGATCCATCCGACCTGCATCCCGCGCACCGGCGACCACCAGTCCAAGCTGACGCTGATGAGCGAGTCGCTGCGCAACGACGGCCGCATATGGGTGCCGAAGGCCAAGGGCGACACCCGGCCGCCGAACCTGATCCCCGAGGACGAGCGCGACTACTACCTGGAGCGCATCTACCCCTCCTTCGGCAACCTCGTGCCGCGCGACATCGCCTCGCGCGCCGCGAAGAACGTCTGCGACGAGGGCCGCGGCGTCGGCCCCGGCGGCCAGGGCGTGTACCTCGACTTCGCCGACGCCATCGCGCGCCTGGGCCGCACGGCCGTCGAGGCCAAGTACGGCAATCTCTTCGACATGTACCAGCGGATCACCGACGAGGATCCGTACGAGGTGCCGATGCGGATCTACCCCGCAGTGCACTACACGATGGGCGGCCTCTGGGTCGACTACGACCTGCAGACCACCGTTCCCGGCCTCTTCGCGATCGGCGAGGCCAACTTCTCCGACCACGGCGCCAACCGCCTGGGCGCCTCCGCGCTCATGCAGGGTCTCGCGGACGGCTACTTCGTGCTCCCGTCGACGATCAACGACTATCTGGCGCGCAACCCGCACAAGGACGAGGTGGGCGACACCCACCCGGCCGCCGTGGCCGCCGTCCGGGAGACCGAGGACCGGCTCGCACGGCTCCTCGCCGTGGACGGCGACCGCACACCCGACTCCTTCCACCGGGAACTCGGCGAACTGATGTGGGAGTTCTGCGGCATGGCCCGCACGGACGACGGACTGCGCAAGGCCCTGTCGCGCATCCCGGAGATCCGCGAGGAGTTCTGGCGCCGCATCAAGGTCCCGGGCACCGGCGAGGAGTTCAACCAGTCGCTGGAGAAGGCCAACCGCATCGTCGACTACCTGGAGCTCGCCGAGCTGATGTGCCTCGACGCACTGCACCGGGCCGAGTCCTGCGGCGGCCACTTCCGCGAGGAGTCCCAGACCCCCGACGGCGAGGCCGCGCGCGACGACGACGCGTTCTCCTACGCCGCCGCCTGGGAGTTCACCGGTACCGGTGCGCCCCCCACCCTGCACAAGGAAGACCTCGTCTTCGAGTACGTCCACCCCACCCAGCGGAGCTACGCATGAAGCTCACCCTGCGCGTCTGGCGCCAGAAGAACACCGACGCCGACGGTGCCATGTCCACGTACGAGGTGGACGGAATCTCCCCGGACATGTCCTTCCTGGAGATGCTCGACACGCTCAACGAGGAGCTCATCCTCCGGGGCGAGGACCCGGTCGCCTTCGACCACGACTGCCGCGAGGGCATCTGCGGCGCCTGCTCGCTCGTCATCAACGGCGACGCGCACGGACCGGAGCGCACCACCACCTGCCAGCTGCACATGCGGTCCTTCCGCGACGGCGCCACGATCGACGTCGAGCCCTGGCGCGCCGCCGCCTTCCCGGTCGTCAAGGACCTGGTCGTGGACCGTTCCGCCTTCGACCGGATCATCCAGGCCGGCGGCTACGTCACCGCGCCGACCGGCTCGGCGCCCGAGGCCCACGCCACGCCGGTGCCGAAGGCGGACGCCGACTTCGCCTTCGAGCACGCCGAGTGCATCGGCTGCGGCGCCTGCGTGGCCGCCTGCCCGAACGGCGCGGCGATGCTGTTCACCTCGGCCAAGGTCAACCACCTCAATGTGCTGCCGCAGGGTGGCCCCGAGCGCGAGACGCGAGTGCTCGACATGGTGGCGCAGATGGACGAGGAGGGCTTCGGCGGCTGCACCCTCGCCGGGGAATGCGCGACCGCGTGTCCGAAGGGCATCCCGCTGTTCTCGATCACCAGCATGAACAGGGAGTGGCTGCGTGCCACCCGCAAGGCGGGCGGGCGCTGAACGGAGCGCGCTGGGGGAGGCGGCGGTGGGCCCGGAGGGACGCACCGCCGCCTCTGCCGTTCAACAGCCGCACATCCACTCTCCTGACGCCGGTCACGCCAAGGCCAGCGGGCGACGGAAGAACGGTAGCGACATGGAGCCGAACCACAGGGTCCGTGTCTCCTCCGGGCTCCCGGCTGCTCCGCGGGTGCAAGGGGGACTCCCATCCCGCTCACCGGCCCGCCCCGCTCGCGACCAGGAGAGACCATGACCGCCGTCCCCGTCCTGCACGCCCCCGCGCCCCCGGCACCCGGCGGCGCCCGCTACACCGTCACGCTCGCCCGTGACGAGGCCGATGTGCGCGCCGCGCAGCGGCTGCGCCACGAGGTCTTCGCCGGGGAGATGGGCGCCCTGCTCGCCACGCCGGAGCCGGGACTCGACATCGACCCCTTCGACGCGTACTGCGACCACCTCCTCGTGCGCGACACCACGACCGGGCAGGTCGTCGGCACCTACCGGCTGCTGCCGCCCGAGCGGGCCGCGGTCGCCGGGCGGCTGTACTCGGAGAGCGAGTTCGACCTGGCGCCCCTCGCCGCGATCCGCCCCGGGCTCGTCGAGGTGGGCCGGTCCTGCGTCCACCCCGACCACCGCGACGGCGCCGTCATCGGGCTGATCTGGGCCGGGATCGCCCACTACATGGTGCGTGGCGGCCACGAGTGGCTGGCGGGCTGCTGCTCGCTCCCGCTCGCCGACGGCGGTGCGCTCGCCGCGAGCACCTGGGACCGGGTCGAGGCCAGGCACCTGGCGCCGGAGGAGTACCGGGTGCGCCCCCTGCTCCCCTGGTCCCCCGAGGGCGTCGTACGCCCCGCCACGCGCACCGAGCTTCCCGCGCTCCTGCGCGGCTACCTCCGCCTCGGCGCCTGGGTGTGCGGGGCACCGGCCCACGACCCCGACTTCGGGGTGGCCGACCTGTACGTGCTGCTGTCGATGCGCCGGGTCAACCCCCGCTACCTGCGGCACTTCCTGTCGCTGGTGCCCTCCTGATGACCACCGTCGGCACGGTGCACGGGGTGCCGCCGGCCGTGCCCCACGGTGCCACGCCGGCGCAGCACACGCCGGCGGACGCCCCGGCGCCGGCCGGTCCGGTCAACGTCTGGCTGCCCACCGCGCCGTGCACGCCCGAGGCCTGCGCGGGCGCCGCACGCGGCGGGCCCGCGGCGATCCGTGCCGTGCCGCGGCTCGCCGTGCTCGCCGTGGTCGTGCTGGTCGGCATCGTGCTGTCGCCGTTCGTGGCCCGGTGCCGGGCAGGGCTGCGGGACCGGCTCGTCAGCGGGTGGTGCCGGGCGGTCGTCCGCGCCGTGGGGGTGCGGATACGTATCGGGGGCGGCCCCGTACCGGAGGGCGGCGTCCTCGTCGTCGCCAACCACATCTCGTGGCTGGACATCCCCCTGCTCGCCGCCGTGCGGCCGGCGCGGATGCTCGCCAAGTCCGAGGTGGGCACCTGGCCCGTGGCGGGCCGGCTGGTGGCGCGGGGCGGTGCGCTCTTCATCGAACGGGACCGGATACGTGCCCTGCCGGCCACGGTGGCCCGGATCGCGGGGGCCCTGCGCGCCGGCTCCGCCGTGGTCGCCTTCCCCGAGGGGAGTACCTGGTGCGGGCGGGCACAGGGCCGGTTCCGCCGCGCGGTGTTCCAGGCCGCCCTCGACGCGGGCGTCCCGGTCCAGCCGGTGCGGCTGCGATACCGCGCCGACGGCGGACGGACGGCGACGGCCGCCGCGTTCGTCGGCGACGACACTCTCGGCGCCTCGCTGTGGCGGGTGGCGACCGCGCACCGGCTGGTCGCCGACGTCGAGGTGCTCGCGCCCCTGACGGCCGACGGCACCACGGACCGCCGTGGGCTCGCCCGCGCGGCCGAGGCGGCGACGACCGGGTCCGGCACCCTTCCCGCGCCCCGCGCCGCCGGTGGGGTCGACCCGGGTCCCGCCCACCTCTGACGCTGCGTCACCTGCCTGCGGTACCGTCCCCGCATGTACCCGGGAGCGTACGACCCCGCCAGGACGGCCGTCGTCACCGCGGACGGCGGCCGGAGCCTGACGTACGGACAGCTCGAGGAACGCTCGCTGCGGCTCGCTGACCACCTGCGGGCCGCGGGGCTCGGCAGAGGCGACCACATCGCCGTGCTCTCCGACAACGATCCGCGCGTCCTCGAGGTCTACTGGGCCGCGATGCGGTCGGGCCTCTACCTCACCGCCGTCAACCACCACCTCAGCGCCGACGAGGCCGCCTACATCGTGCGGGACTGCGGCGCCCGCGCGCTCGTCGTGGCCGGTGCGCTCGAGGACCTGGGCGCCGCGGTGACCGGGGCGGTGCCCGGCCTGCCCGTCCGGCTGGGCTTCGACGACGGCAGCTACGAGAAGGCACTGGCCGCCGCCTCGCCCGTCCCGCCCGCCCACCAGCCGCGCGGGACCGACATGCTCTACTCGTCCGGCACCACCGGCCGGCCCAAGGGCATCGAACCGGCGCTCCCCGAGGGGGACGTGCGCGAGGAGCCCACGGCCTACACCGCCCTCTTCCAGCCCATGTACGGCTTCGGCGAGGACACCGTCTACCTCTGCCCCGCACCGCTCTACCACGCCGCGCCGCTGCGCTTCTGCGCTGTGATCACCGCGACGGGCGGCACCGTCGTGCTGATGGACGCCTTCGACGCGCAGGGCGCGCTCGCGGCCGTCGCACGGCACCGGGTCACCCACAGCCAGTGGGTGCCCACCATGTTCGTACGGATGCTGAAACTGCCCCGGTCCGTGCGCGAGCGGTACGACCTGTCCTCGATGAAGGTCGCCATCCACGCGGCGGCGCCCTGCCCCGTCGAGGTCAAACGGCGGATGATGGAGTGGTGGGGCCCCGTGCTGTACGAGTACTACGCGGCCACCGAGGGCAACGGCATCACGTTCATCGGCCCGGACGAATGGCTCCGCAGGCCCGGCTCCGTCGGCCGCGCCGGCCTCCTCGGCGAGCTGCGGATCTGCGGCGACGACGGCAGGGAACTGCCGCCCGGCGAGACCGGCACCGTCTACTTCGCACGGCCGGAACTCCCCTTCCGGTACCACAACGACGACGCCCGCACGCGCGAGGCGCAGCATCCCGCCCATCCCACCTGGACCACGACCGGGGACATCGGGCACGTCGACGAGGACGGCTATCTCTTCCTCACCGACCGGCGCGCCTTCGTGATCATCTCCGGCGGTGTCAACATCTATCCGCAGGAGACCGAGGACTGCCTCGTCCTGCATCCCGCGGTCGCCGACGTGGCGGTCGTCGGGGTTCCGGACCCCGAGATGGGCGAGGCGGTCAAGGCGGTCGTGCAGCCCGCGCAGGGCGCAACACCCGGGGCCGCCCTGGAGCGCGAGCTCATCTCCTTCGTGCGCGAGCGCATCGCCCACTACAAGGCACCGCGCAGCGTGGACTTCACGGGCGAACTGCCGAGGACGCCGACGGGGAAGCTCGCGAAGTCGGTGCTGCGCGAGCGGTACTGGGGCGAGGGCCCGCAGGGGTGACTCCCCGGTCCCGCCGCCTCCCGTCACCGCGGTGCTCCACCACCCCGCCCCGTCACCCGGACCCGCCCACCGGTTGATACGGCCCCCTCACCCGGAACGGCCCCGCCCACCGGTGGGAACGGCCCCTCCGCGAACGCCGGAGGGCCCTTCCCCCGTCCTACCCGCCCAGCGCCCGCGCGAGGTACGGCGCCGTCCGGCTGCCCGCCGCGCGGGCCACCTCGGCCGGCGGGCCGGCCGCGACCACGCGGCCCCCCGCGTCACCGCCTCCCGGCCCGAGGTCCACGACCCAGTCGGCCCCGGCCACCACACTCATGTCGTGCTCGACGACCACCACCGAATGCCCCGCGTCGGCCAGCCCGTGCAACTGCCGCATCAGCACCTCGACATCCGCCGGATGGAGCCCGGTCGTCGGCTCGTCGAGGAGGTAGAGGGTGTGCCCGCGCCGCACCCGCTGGAGCTCGCTCGCGAGCTTGATCCGCTGCGCCTCCCCGCCCGACAGCTCGGTCGCGGGCTGCCCGAGCCGGAGATAGCCGAGCCCGACGTCGAGGAGCGCCTCCAGACTGCGCAGCACCGGCGGCGTGTCCGCGAAGAACTCCGCGGCGGCCTCCACCGTCAGGTCCAGCACCTGCGCGATGGTCCGGCCGGCGTACGTCACCTCCAGCGTCCCGGGGTTGTAGCGGGCGCCCCCGCAGTCCGGGCACGGGGCGTACGTACTCGGCAGGAACAGCAGCTCCACCGAGACGAACCCCTCGCCCTGGCAGGTCTCGCACCGGCCGCCCGCGACGTTGAACGAGAAGCGGCCGACGCCGTACCCGCGCGCCCGTGCCCCGTCGGTCGCCGCGAACGCCTTGCGCACCACGTCGAACAGGCCCGTGTACGTGGCCAGGTTGGAGCGCGGCGTGCGGCCGATGGGTTTCTGGTCGACCACGACCAGCCGGCCCACGCCCGCCAGCTCCTCCGTGACCTCGCCGATCAGGGTGGACTTGCCCGAGCCCGACACGCCCGTCACCGCGGTGAACGCGCCCAGCGGCAGGCGCGCCGTCACCCCCCGCAGGTTGTGCCGGGTCACCGGCCCCACCGTCACCCAGCCGCGCGGCTCCCGGACCCGGCGCTCGCGCGCCGGGGAGCGGTCGAAGAGGAAACGGGCCGTCGCGGACTCCGCGACGTGCTCCAGCTCGCCGACCGGCCCGCTGTGCAGCACCCGGCCGCCGTGTACGCCCGCGCGCGGTCCCACGTCGACGAGCCAGTCGGCGTGCCGCACGATGTCCAGGTGGTGCTCCACGACGAACACCGAGTTGCCGGCGGCCTTGAGCCGGTGCAGCACCCCGAGCAGGGCCTCCGTGTCCGCCGGATGGAGGCCGGCCGACGGCTCGTCCAGGACGTAGACGACACCGAAGAGCCCCGACCGCAGCTGGGTGGCCAGCCGCAGCCGTTGCAGTTCGCCCGCGGACAGCGACGGCGTCGTTCGGTCCAGACTGAGATAGCCCAGGCCCAGTTCGGTGACCGTCGCGATGCGGGCCCGCAGGTCCTCGGTGAGGACCCGGGACGTCTCGGAGCCGCCGGTGCCCTGCAGCACCTCCGCGAGGTCCGCGAGCGGCAGCGCGGCCAGCTCGGCGATAGTGCGCCCCCCGAACGTCACCGCCAGCGCCTCGGCCCGCAGCCTGCTGCCCTCGCACACCGGGCACGGCGTGCTCCGGAGGAACCGCTCAGCCTTCGAGCGCAGCGTCTGGCTCCTGGTGTCCGAGAACGTCTTGAGGACATAGCGCCGGGCGCTCATGTAGGTGCCCTGGTAGGGGCGTTGGATCCGGCCGGCCTCGCGGACCGGGTGGACCGTCACCACGGGCTGCTCGTCCGTGAACAGGATCCAGTCGCGTTCCTCCTGCGGCAGCTCCCGCCACGGCCGGTCCACGTCGTGGCCGAGCGCGTCGAGGATGTCCCGGAGGTTCTTGCCCTGCCAGGCGCCCGGCCAGGCGGCGACGGCACCCTCGCGGATCGACAGCGACGGGTCGGGGACGAGCAGGTCCTCCGTCGTGCGGTGCACCCGCCCCAGGCCGTGGCACTCGGGACACGCTCCGGCGGGCGTGTTCGGCGAGAAGGCGTCCGAATCGAGGTGCGGCGCGCCCTCCGGGTACTCTCCCGCGCGCGAGAACAGCATGCGCAGGGAGTTGGACAGGGTCGTGACCGTGCCCACGGAGGAGCGGGAAGTGGGCGACGAGCGCCGCTGCTGGAGCGAGACCGCGGGCGGCAGGCCGGTGATCTCGGCGACCTTCGGCGCCCCCACCTGGTGGATCAGCCGACGTGCGTACGGCGCGACCGACTCGAAGTAGCGGCGCTGCGCCTCGGCGTAGAGGGTGCCGAAGGCCAGCGAGGACTTTCCCGAGCCGGAGACACCCGTGAACACGGCGAGCACATCGCGCGGGATGTCGACGTCGACGCTCCGCAGATTGTGCTCGCGGGCGCCGCGCACCCGGACGTACGGATCGTGGGGGTGTGCCATGGGGCGGGCTCCGAGCGGTGTCGCCGTACTGCGTACGTGGGGGACAAACCCCACGATTCTAGGCTCCTCCCGTGCCCCGGCCGGGGCCGGCCCGTGAGCCGTCCGGCGAACCCCCGTCGCGACGGGGCGCCGGGGGCGGCGGATCGGGTCGACGCGGGGGAACGGCGCCCGGCGCCTGCGCTCACACCGCCGTCAGACCCGCGAGCCGCGCCAGGCGCCGGAAGGAGTCGTCGAGCGCGTCCCGGTCGTGCGTGTTCGTGGTGACCAGCACCTCCTGCGCCCCGCTCTCCTTGATCAGCGTCTCCAGACCGTGGGCCACCTCGTCCTCGGTCCCGTACAGCTGGCCGCGCAGGTTCTGCTCGTAGAACTCGCGCTCCTTCGCGGTCATCGGCAGCGACCCGATCCGCTCGGCCGGGGCGAGCGGAGGGAAGTCGCCGTGGGTGCGCGCGTGGGCCATCGCCCAGGCCTCAGGGATCAGCAGCCGGTACGCCTCGTCGGAGGTCGCCGCCACGGCCACCGTGCCCGAGACGACCACATGGGGTTCGGCGGACCAGGGCGACGGGCGGAACGCGGCACGGTAGCGGTCGATCGCCCGGAGCATCCGCTCCCGGCCCCTGAGGTCGCCGATCACCAGCGGCAGCCCCGCCTCGGCGGCGATCCCCGCGCCCTCACCGGTCGCGAGTACGAACGGCGGCACCGAAAGCCCTTCGGCGGGACGCGCGTGCACGCCCGTCGGGGAGGTGCCCCGGAACCAGCCCAGCAACTCGGCCAGCTGGGCGGCGAAGTCATCGGCGCCGGCGTCGTCCTTGTTCCGGCCGAGTGCCGTGCGCACCCCGCCGGTGAAGCCGACCGAGCGCCCGATGCCCATGTCGATCCGGCCGGGGAAGAGCGATTCCAGCACGCCGAACTGCTCGGCCACCACGAGTGGTCGGTGGTTCGGCAGCATGACACCACCGGTGCCGACGCGGATGCGGCGGGTGGCCGCCGCGACGGCCGCAGCGAGGACGGTGGGTGCCGAGCCGGCCACGCCGGGGACACCGTGGTGCTCGGAGACCCAGAAGCGGTGATAGCCCAGTTCCTCGGCGCGCTGCGCCAGGCGCACGGTGTCGCGCAGGGCCGCCGGGGCGTCGTGCCCCTCGCGGATGCGCGAACGGTCGAGTACGGAGAACCGGGTCTCGCGGATCACTGAGCTGCTCACCCCCGGTACAACGCTGCGGCGGCGCCAGGATTCCCGGCACACCCTAGGGTGGCCCGGTGACGCACGACGACATACCCCTGGCCGTCTTCGACCTGGACGGCACCCTCGCCGACACCGCGCACCGGCAGCACTTCCTGGAGCGGACACCGCGCGACTGGAACGGCTTCTTCGCCGCGGCCCCGGAGGACCCGCCGCTCGACGAGGGCATCGCGCTCGTCCGGGAGCACGCGGCCGTGTGCGAGGTGGTGTACCTCACCGGGCGGCCCGAGCGGTGCCGCGCGGACACCGCCGCGTGGATCGTGGCGCAGGGGCTGCCCGAGGGGCGCATCTGGATGCGCCGCGACGACGACCGGCGGCCCGCACGCCTGACCAAGCTGGAGGTCCTGCGCCGGCTCGCCCGCGGCCGCGACGTCCGGGTGCTCGTCGACGACGACGAACTGGTGTGCGCGGACGCCGAACGCGCGGGCTTCGCCGTCGTACGGGCACGCTGGGCGCGTACGTCACGCGCGCTGCGGGACGCGCAGCAGCGCGCGGGACGCACCTGAGCGCCTCCGGGCCCGTGCCGCGTGTCGGCCCTACGCCGCGTGGTCCCCTTCGTCCAGCCGGAAGCCGACCTTCAGGCCGACCTGGTAGTGCTCGATCCGGCCGTTCTCGATCTGGCCGCGCACCTGGGTCACCTCGAACCAGTCGAGGTTCCGGAGCGTCTGCGAAGCCCGGGCGATGCCGTTCTGAATGGCCTTGTCGAGGCCCTCGTGGGAGGTGCCGACGATCTCGGTGACACGGTAGGTGTTATCGGTCATGAGGGGTGTTTCTCCTCTTCGCGACAGTACGGGGCCTCCGCGGCATTGCGGTGCCACTCCACCGTAAAGGGGACGGCGGCGGCCCACCTCCCGGCCGCCGCCGTACGCGCCCCTACCGCACCGTGCTCAGCGACAGCGCGAACCGGCCCGCCCGGTCCGTCCACCAGTGGGTGAGGTCCAGGTCCGCGGCGGCCAGTTCGGCGCGCACGCCCTCCTCGCGGAACTTCGCGGAGATCTCGGTGCGCAGCTCCTCGCCGCGCTCGAAGTCGACGACGAGTTCCAGCGCCGGGATCTTCACGCTCAGCCCGTGACGGGCGCGCAGCCGCATCTCGATCCACTCGCGCCCGGCGTCCCACACCGCGACGTGCTCGAAGTCGTCCGGGTCGAAGTCGGCGCCGAGTTCGCGGTTGACGACGTGCAGGACGTTCTTGTTGAACGCCGCCGTCACGCCCGCCGCGTCGTCGTACGCCGCCACCAGCACCGACTCGTCCTTGACCAGGTCGGTGCCGAGCAGCAGCGTGTCGCCCGGCGCCAGCAGCCCGTGCACCGCCGTCAGGAAGGCCGCACGCTCCTCCGGCAGCAGATTGCCGATGGTGCCGCCCAGGAACGCGACGAGACGCGGCCCCGGCGTGCCCGGCAGAACGATCCCGCGGGTGAAGTCGGCGATCATCGCGTGCACGTTCAGCTCGGGCCGCTCCGCGAGGAGCGCCTTGCCGGCCTGCTCCAGCGCGCTGTCGCTCACGTCGACCGGCACGTAGGTGTGCAGCCCGGGCAGTTCGTCCAGGAGGTGGCGGGTCTTGTCCGAGGAGCCGGAGCCCAGTTCGACGAGGGTGCGCGCACCGGTGGCGGCGGCGATCTCCGCGGCCCGGTCGAGCAGGATCTCGCGCTCCGCGCGCGTCGGGTAGTACTCGGGCAGGGTGGTGATCTCGTCGAAGAGGTCGCTGCCCCGCGCGTCGTAGAACCACTTGGGCGGCAGCGTCTTGGGGGTTCTGCCGAGGCCGTGCAGGACGTCGGAGCGCAGCGCGGCGCCCGTCGCGTCCTCGGGCAGGGTGCGGGTCATCTGGAACGGGCTCACGCGGTCGGCTCCTTGAGTGGGGTCAACAGGACGTCGGTGCGGCTCGCGGCGAGCAGGGTGCGGTCGGGCACCTGCCGCCAGTGCGGATCGTCGTCGTAGGGCTCGGACGCCACGACGGTGCGGCGGCCGGGTTCGGCGAGATACCAGAGCGTGTCCCCCCAGGCGGTCGCGGCGATCGTCTCGCCGCTCGTGAGCAGCAGGTTGAGCCGGGATCCCGGCGCCGCCTCGGCGACCTCGGCGACGGTGTCGGCGAGCGCCTGGCCCTCCGTGTCGCCGGACCGCAGCCGGTGCAGGACCAGTGCCCAGACGAACGCGGCGTCGCAGCGGGCCTCCAGGGACAGCAGCTCGACGGCGGGCAGTGCCGCGGCGAGCCGGGCGACGGACTGCGGCCAGCCGGCCACGGCGCCGTTGTGGCTGAACAGCCACGGCCCCGCGGCGAACGGCGCCGCCGCGGCCTCCCCGTCGGCGGTGGCGACGGTCGCGTCCCGCACAGCCGCCAGGAACGCGCCCGAGCGCACCACACGCGTCAGGTCCGCGTAGGAGGGGTCCGCCCAGACGGGACCCGGCCTGCGGTACCGGGCGGGCACCGGGTCGCCCTCGGCGTACCAGCCGACGCCGAAGCCGTCCGCGTTGACCGTGCCGTACCGCTGGTGCCGCGGAGCCCACGACTGCCGGTACAGGGAGTGCGGCGGTTCCATCAGGATCTCGCCGAAGGGCACGGGCGGGCCCAGATAGGCCAGATGCCTGCACATCAGACCACCCCCGCCACACCGTCGGCAGGCGTGACGTTCCGTGCCGTGCGGAAGCCGGAGAAGATCTGCCGGCGCATGGGGTAGTCCCAGTTGCGGAACGTGCCCCGGCACGCCACCGGGTCCACTGCGAACGAACCGCCGCGCAGCACCTTGTACTCGGGCCCGAAGAACACCTCCGAGTACTCCCGGTACGGGAAGGCCACGAATCCCGGATAGGGCAGGAAGTCGCTGGACGTCCACTCCCACACGTCGCCGATCAACTGCCGTACGCCGAGCGGTGACTCGCCCGCCGGATAGCTGCCCGCGGGTGCGGGCCGCAGATGCCGCTGCCCGAGGTTGGCGTGCTCGGGCAGCGGGTCGTCATCGCCCCAGGGGTGGCGCAGCGAGCGCCCGGACGCAGGGTCGAAGCGCGCGGCCTTCTCCCACTCGGCCTCCGTCGGCAGCCGGCGACCGGCCCAGCGCGCATACGCGTCGGCCTCGTACCAGCTGACGTGCAGCACCGGCTCGTCCGGCGGCACCGGTTCGGTCGCACCGAACCGTCGGCGCAGCCACTGACCGCCCTCGCGCCGCCAGAACAGCGGCGCCGTGATCCCGTGCTCCCTGATGTGACTCCAGCCGTCGGGGGCCCACCAGCGCTCGTCGTCGTAGCCCCCGTCCTCGATGAAGTGCTGGTACGCGCCGTTCGTCACCGGGGTGGTGTCGATGAAGAACGGCGGGACGAGCCGGTGGTGGGCGGGGCGCTCGTTGTCCAGCGCCCACGGCTCGTCGGATGTGCCCATGGTGAACGCGCCGCCCGGGACGAGCACTTCGGCGGGGCCGGCGAACTCCGGCGCGGGCTGCGGGTCCGGGGCGTGCAGGGCCACCGGGCCGCGCCGCAGCTGATGGGTGATCAGCATGGTCTCGTCGTGCTGCTGCTCGTGCTGCGCGACCATCCCGAACGCGAACCCCGCGTCGGTCAGCGGCGAGCCGTGGAACGGTGTCCTCTCCAGCACGTCGAGCACCCGCCCGCGCACCTGGGCCGCATAGGCGCGGGCCTCGGCGGGCGGCAGCAGCGGCAGCGAAGGACGCTCCGCGCGCGGATGCTCGAAGGCGTCGTACAACGGGTCTATCTCGGGCCGGATCGCGGCGTGCCCGCCGACGGCCCGGAGCAGCCACAGCTCCTCCTGGTTGCCGATGTGCGCGAGGTCCCACACGAGCGGCGACATCAACGGCGAGTGCTGGGCGGTCAGATCCGGTTCCTCGACGCAGGTGGTGAGCAGCGCGGTGCGCTCGCGGGCGGCGAGCAGCGCGGTCAGGGCGCGCTCCCGCAGGGACTGCGGGTCGACGGTCGTGTTCTCGGTCATAGGAGGGCGTCCTTCCCCTGCGCGGTGAATCGGTCGATCAGGTCGTCCGCGGGGCAGCGCCCCCGTGCCACGTACCGCTCGTCGTACGCGGCGACCAGGGCCATGACCTCGTCGGTGGCTCCGAGCCTGGGCAGCGCCTCGAGGGCAGCCCGGAAACAGATGACGGCGATCTCGTGCAGCTCCGGGTCGGTGAGGGCGTCGCGGGCGGCGCCCAGCCACAGCGCGTTGCACGGCGCGGGCAGCGGACCGGACCGCTCGTCCAGCGACTTCACCGCGCGGTACGCGGTCTCGGTGGCCTCGGGGTCGTCGAACAGCGCCGCCGTTACGGCGACCGGCACGATCCAGCCGTCGTCACCGGGCTGCGCGTCGATCATCCGCAGTTCCAGGTGGCCGCGCGGCCGCACCGGAGGGAAGAGCGTCGTCAGGTGGTAGGCGAGGTCCTCGGGGGTGGGCGGGCGCGGTGCGCCGGTGCGCGTCCAGGCCCGGAAGCTGAGCCCGTCGGGCACGATCCACGGCCCCTCGTCGCAGCGCACGCACATCACGGGGGCGTCGAGGACGCGCCGGGTCCAGGCCGCACGCGGATCGCCGTCCAGCGCCGGTGCCGCCGACCGGCCCGGCTCGATGAACGCCCACAGGGACTGGCGGGTGGAGCGCCAGCCGGTGGGACGGCCGTGCAGCAGCGGGGAGTTGGCGAACGCGGCGACCAGCACGGGGCCGAGGAGATGGGCGAGCCGCCAGCGCCGCCCGTGCCCGAGCGGTCCGGGTTCCTCGTACCCGGCGTCCAGGCACACCTGGACGGACGCGGAGGAGCACATCATGCCGCGGCCGGCCGGCCCGGCCCGGTCGAGATAGGCCTCCATGGCGTCGTACCGGGGTTCACGCAGCAGCCGCGCCGGCGGCCGGCAGGGGTCGGTGCCCAGTCCGGTGAGCGTGAGGCCCAGCGGCAGAAGTGCCCCGCGGACCGCGGCGAGGTCGGCCTGCAGGGCCGACACGCACTCCGTCAGGGAGGCGGCGGGGAGCGAGCTGAGCTCCAGCTGGCCGCCGGGTTCGACGGTGAGCGCCGAACGCAGGGGCAGCGCCCGCAGTGCGGCGTAGGCCGCGTCGAGGCGGGCGGGCGGTACACGGTGGTGGGGCCGGCGCGGGTCGTGGACGAGCCACTCCAGCTCGGCACCGAGCACGGCGGGCGGGCCTGTCTTGAAACAGATGCCCTGCACGAGCGTTTCGGCCTGGTTCTCGGTGATCACCGAACCAGGCTCCGTACAGACTCCCTCGGTCATCTCGGGATCCTCCTGATCCTCGGACGGGCGTCGTCCGTCCCACCCAAGACGGTGGTACGCGATCGCACAAGGGCGCATGTTGAAACGGAAAATTCTGTTGAGGCGGCGTACGCGGGACGTTCACCATGATCGGTATGAGTGCACGGCTGCGGGGGATCGCACAGGAGACTGCCGAGATCGTCGGGGCGGGGCGTTACGTCGCCCCCGGGGGCCGCGAGGTCGTCATCGAGGGCGCGGTGGCCGCCGCCCGGGAGGGGACGCGGATCTTCGGACCCGGTCCGGTGGCCGTGGTGCCCGACCCGGTGGGGGAGACGTTCGGCGAGGTCACGGGCGAGAGCAGCCTGGAGGCGGCGCGCCGGCTGGTCGCCGTCGACGGCGGCCCCGTGGCGGTGCTGAACTTCGCCTCCGCCCGCAATCCGGGGGGCGGTTTCCTGAACGGTGCCCAGGCCCAGGAGGAGGCGCTGTGCCGGGCCTCCGCCCTGCACACGTGTCTGCTGGGGGCCCGCGCCTTCTACGACCACCACCGGGCCGACCGCGACCCGTTCTACAGCGACCGTGTGATCCACACGCCCGGGGTTCCCGTCTTCCGCGACGACCGGGGGCGGTTGCTCGACGAGCCCTACGCCGTGGGCTTTTTGACCTCTCCCGCGCCGAACGCGGGCGTCGTGCTGCGGCAGGCGCCGGAGCGGGCGGGGGAGATCCCCGCCGCGCTGGACCGGCGCGCGGAGCGCGTCCTGGAGACGGCGGCCGTCTGCGGCTTTCGCCGGCTCGTCCTCGGTGCCTGGGGCTGCGGAGTGTTCCGCAACGACCCGGGGCAGGTGGCCCGGGCCTTCCGCGCGCCGCTGGCCGCGGGCGGCCGGTTCGCCGGGCACTTCGAGCACGTGGTGTTCGCGGTGCTGGACCGTACGCGGGACCAGGCCACCCGGGCGGCCTTCGCGCGGGCCTTCGCGCCCGCGGGGCGTGATGCGCCCGCCGCTCAGCGCCAGCCGTAGCGGAGCCGGAGCCGGTGCACCACGAGGTTGAAGCGCATCCGGTCCAGCGCGCATGCCTCGCGGCGCATACCGGCCTCGTGCAGCCTCAGCACCCGGTCCAGATCCACCCATGAGTCACGGCCTTCCCTGTCCCACGGCCCGCTTCCGATCGGAACCCACTCCCGGTCGTTGTCGTGCCGCTTGCTCGACAGCTGGACGGCGAGCAGGGTGCCGGCCGCCTCGCGGGCGACGACGAGTACGGGCCGGTCCTTGCCGCGGCCGTCGTTCTCCTCGAACGGTACCCAGGTCCACACGATCTCGCCGGGGTCGGGATCGCCGTCGTGATCGGGTGCGTACTCGGTGCGGATCCGGCCGACCCGGTCCGGGTCGGCCTCGGCGGTGGCGGTGGGACCGAACCGTCCCGGGGAGTTCTGGGCCTGGGGGTCTTCGGTGGAGGAAGTCACGGGCGACACCGTAGAGGTTGTTGATCACCGAACGGTCACCGGGTCGTGTCGAACGAATGCGCGCATCCATTGGGGTGATGCGCTCGAACGTCAATTCGAGATGGCTCGGCCTGCGGAGGGGCGGGGGCGGGCCCGGGCTCGCTCCCCGGGCGGTGCCTGCACGCGCCCGCGCCGGGCCCGGTTCGTTCCGCCGATGCCATGTGCCCGGTGGCGATACGCGTCCGGGGCCGGTCCACCATGGACCGGCCCCGGAATCGGTGATCGGATCAGGCCTGGCCGCCCTCGTCCTTCACGACGGGCACGCGCTCCGAGCGCGGCGCGGCACCGTTCACGCCGCCCGGTCCGGCCATGGGGGCCGCGCCGCTCGACGAACCGTTCTGGTTCATGGAGGCCAGCAGCTGACGGGCGAGGCCCAGGCCCGTCCCGCCCATGGTGAGGGCCTTGGTGAACATGTCGCTCATGCCGTCGGCCCCGTTGAGCAGCACCATGTGGTCGACATTGCCGAAGGCCTCGGCGCCTGCCCGGACGATCTCCGGCCAGTTCTCGGCGAGCTGCTGGGCGACCACGGCCTCCTGGTTCTCGGCCAGGGCCGCGGCGCGCGCCTTGATCGCCTCGGCCTCCGCCAGACCCTGCGCACGGGTCGCCTCGGCATCCGCGAGTCCCTTGGCCTGCGCAGCGGCGGCCTCGGCCTCACCGGTCGCCCGGGTCGCCGTCGCGGCCGCGGCGCCGCGGGTCCTGGTCGCCTCGGCCTCGGCGACGGCCGCCGTCTTGACCCGGGTCGCCTCCGCGGACGCGGCCAGCTCCGTCTCCTTCGCCTTGGCCTGCGCCGCCGAGATCCGTGCGTCGCGCTCGGCCTCCGCCAGCGTCCGCTTCTCGTAGGCCTTGGCGTCCGCCGGCTTGCGGACGTCGGCCTGGAGCTGCTGTTCGCGGCGCTGCGCCTCGAGCTCCGCGACACGGGTCTCCTGAACGACGACCTCCTGCCGGGCCGCGGCGTCCTCCAGCGGGCCGGCCTGCCGGGACCTGGCGGCGGCCTTGTCGCGCTCGGCCTGGTAGCCGGCCTGGAGGATCTCGCTGTCCCGGGTGGCCTCCGCCATGCGCGCGAAGGACTGCTGCTCGGCCTCCGTGGCCAGCCGGTTGGCCTCGGCCTGCGCGATCCGCGCGTCGCGCTGCACGGCCGCGGCGTGCGGCATGGCCAGGTTCTGGATGTATCCCGTCGGGTCCTCGATCTCGTGGATCTGCAGCGAGTCCACGATGAGGCCCAGCTTCTCCATCTCCGTGCCGCACGCGGCCCGCGTCTGCCCCGTCAGCTTCTCCCGGTCCCGGATCATGTCCTCGACCGTCAACCCGCCCACGATGGACCGCAGATGACCGGCGAACACGTTGTGCACCCGGTCCGACATCAGCTTCTGCTGGTCCAGGAAGCGGCGGCTGGCGTTGGCGATGGACACGAGGTCGTCGCCGACCTTGAAGATGACGACGCCCCGTACCTTCAGCGGAATGCCCTGATGGGTCACGCAGTCCACGGACAGCTGGGTCTCGTTGAGGTCCAGCGACATCCGCCGCACCGCCTGCACGCCCGGCAGCACCAGCGTGCCGCGCCCCGTGACGATGCGGAACCCCATGCCCTCGCCCAGCCCCTCGGTGCGGTGCTTGGAGCCGGAGATGACCAGTGCTTCATTCGGCTCTGCCACCCGCCACATGAGCTTGAACAGGCCGACCAGAATGAGGACCGCCACGACGGCCGTCCCCGCGATGACGCCGATGAACATCGGCACACGCCCCCTTTGCCTGGTGCCCTTTCGGCACCGAACGAACGGGAGTGTGCTCCTGGGCGGGCGCGCAGAGAAGTCGCTGACGCATCCTTGTTGCAATCTTGACGCAGAGGCCCCTCACCTGGGGCGGAGGGCGCTCAGCTGTCGCCGTGAAGGGGCCGCGGACATATGCCTGTTGCTCAACTGTCGTACGCGCGCGTCACGTACACCGTGCGCGGCGGCAGATGCTCGACCACCACGACCACGGTGCCCGGCTCGATACGGTCCTGGCCCGTCGCCGGGTACGCGAGGAAGTGCTCGGCGCCGCCGCGCACCCGGACGATCACCTCGCCCACCAGGCCGGGCCCGATCGCCCCGGTGACCCGCCCCAGCAACCCCACCATCGATGCGTCGTCCACGCTCACACTGTACGAGCCGGCTGTCCGTCCTGCTCCGCCGCGGACGGCGGCCACTGCTCGTACCAGCGCAGCTCCGCCTCCAGTTGGGCGGCGAGCGATACCAGCACCGGCTCGCTGTGCGCGGGGCCGAGCAGCTGCGCGCCCACCGGCAGGTGCTCCGCGGCGGTGTGCCCTGCGGGCACGTTGACGCCGGGCCAGCCGAGCACGTTCCACGGGAAGGCGTACGGGCACGCCGAGATCATGGTGCGGTCGGTGTTCCAGCCGTTCAGCCGGGCGAGCGCGCCGATCGGCAGCGGGGGAGCGGCCGTTGTGGGGGCGAGGATCACGTCGTACCGCTCGAAGAGCGTGCCGACCCTGCGGTGCAGCGAGGCCTCGGCACGCCGGGCCAGGCGCAGCGGCGCGCCGCCGAGCAGCCTGCCCACCCGGGCCGCCTCCCGGGTGCGCGGGTCGAGCAGCGACGGGTCCGGGACCTCGCGCACCCAGTCGGCGATGCCCGCCATGGCACGCGGCACGAACGCGAGGCCGACCTGCCCGTAGGGAGGGTCCGCCTCCTCGACGGTGTGCCCGAGCCCGGCCAGCCGCTCCGCGAGCATCGTCACGCGGTCGCGAATCTCCGGGTCCAGGCGTGAACGGAACGCCGTGAACGGCGGCTTGAGCGAGAGTGCGATCCGCAGCTTCGGGGGCTCCCGCCGGGCCGCGTCCAGCAGTGTCACCGGGGCAGGCCGGTGCAGATCGCCGTGGTGGCTGCCGCTCGCCGCGTCGAGCAGCAGCGCCGCGTCCTCGACGGTGCGCGCGAGCGGGCCGTTCACGGTGACGCCCCGGAACGCCTCGGGCCACGGCCAGGTCGACACCCGGCCCCGCTGCGGCTTGATGCCGACCAGATGTGTCCAGGCGGCCGGGATACGGATCGACCCGGCCCCGTCCGAGCCCAGCGCCGCCGGCACCAGGCCCGCGGCCACGGCCGCGGCCGAGCCGCCCGACGAGCCGCCGGGCGTGCGGCCGGTGTGCCACGGATTACGGGTCTCCCCGAAGGCCGGGCCCTCCGTGACCGGCCACTGGCCCAGCTCGCAGCTGTTGGTCTTGCCGACGATCACCGCACCGGCCGCGCGCAGCCTGCGCACCGCCTCGCTGTCCTCGGCCTTCGGCGGGAAGTCACCACGGCATCCGAACGCCGTGGGCTCGCCCGCCACGTCCATGTCGTCCTTCACCGCCACCGGAACACCGAGCAGCGGCCGGTGCGCGGCCTCGTCCGGCGCGGCGCCCGCCGCCAGCTCCCGGTCGGCAGCGTCCGCCTCGGCGAGCGCCGCCTCGGCCCGCACCCGGCGGAAGGCGTTCAGCGTGGGCTGGGTCGCCTCGATGCGCGCCAGCGCCTGCTCGACCAGGGTGCGCGACGAGAACGCGCCGCTCCTCAACCCCTGCGCACACGCGACGAGCCCGGTGGCACGGCCCGCAGTCATACGGTCTCCCCCTCACATCGGGACCCTACGGTTACCGAACGGTAGCGCCCGATGCCCGATTCCGGTACGACAGGTGTCCAAATCCGCCTCCGGAGGCTGTGATTCGGACGTTCCCCGGGGGAGCGGGGGCCCCTGGACCGGGCTCGCACCGCGCATGGCAGGATACGGAGCGTGATGGTGCAGATACCGAAGCAGACCACAGTGCCCGGGCCCGTCTCCGCCTCCGTGCCGCGGGCCGCGCAGCGGTCCGTGCCCACCAGTGCCGATGTGGCGCGGCTCGCCGGGGTGTCGAGGGCGACCGTCTCGTACGTCCTGAACAACACCCGGGCCGTCCGCATCAGCGAACCCACCCGCCGCCGCGTCCACGAGGCGGCCAAGGAACTCGGATACGTGCCGCACGCCGCGGCGCGCAGCCTGCGCGCCGGGCACAGCCGCATGGTGCTGATGCCCACGCCGACGGTCCCGGTCGGCCCGCTGTACAGCCGCTTCCTCGGCGAACTCCAGGGCGCGCTCGGCCGCCTCGACTACACCGTCGTGCAGTACGGCAGCATGGGCCTGGGCGGCGACGACGCGGCCCGGGCCTGGGCCGAGCTGCGTCCGGTCGCCGTCCTCGCGCCCGGCGCGCACGGCCTGGACGCGGCCGCCGTGGGGGTTCTGAAGCGGTCCGGTGCGCGTGCCGTGATCACACTGGGCCCGGCTCGGGTCGAAGGCGCGCACGCCCTGCTCACCGACCACCGCGAGGTCGGCCACAGTGCCGGCGCGCACCTCGTGGCGCGCGGCCGGCGCCGCATCGGCGTCGTCATGCCCGAGGGAGACGGCCTGGAGGTCTTCTCGCGGCCGCGTGCCACCGGGGTCCGCCGGGCCGCCGAGAGCACGGGCGCCGAGGTCGTCGAGCTGCCGCTCGCCTGCGACGAGGACGCTGCCGCCGCGCTCGCCGCGCGCTGGCGCGGGCTCGGCCTCGACGCGGTCTTCGCGTACAGCGACGAGTACGCGATGCTGCTGATGCGCGCCCTTCAGGACGAGGGCATCGCGGTGCCCGACGAGGCGGCCGTCGTCGGCGCCGACGACCTGATGCTCGGCAGGCTGCTGCGGCCGCGGCTCAGCACGGTCCGCATCGCGCTGCCGTCCGGGCGGGAACTCGCCGAGCTCGTCGACCGTGTGGTCCGCGAACCCGGCCCCGAGCCGGAGGTGCACGACGTACTGCGCGCGACGGTCGTGCACCGCGATTCGAGCTGACGTCCGCACGCGCCGCGTCCCGGTCGGCGTCGTCGGCGCGGGCAGTCCCTTGGACGACCCGCCGATCCTCACCGGCCGCTCGGCCGCCCCCGCCGCGGCGCTAGGCGGCGCCGTCGTCCGACGGCGAGGCCGTCGCGGCGTGTCGCGGGGTGTTCGGCGCGGCGTCGCCCCGCACCGTCGCGCGTTTCGCCGGTAAGGCCGATCGGACGGCCTTCACCGGCCTGTGCCGGACGACGGTGCGGGGCGACGGCGGACGATGGTGCGGGGCGACGGCGCGGGGCACCCGGCCCGGGCGCCCTGCGTGCTACTGGGCCTGGCCGTCGGGGGCCTGCCCGTCCTGCTCCTCCGCAACGGACTTGCGGACCTCGTCCATGTCGAGATTCCGGGCCTGCCCGATGACGTCCTCCAGGGCGGCCTCGGGCAGCGCCCCGGGCTGCGCGAACACCGCGATCCGGTCGCGGACGATCATCAGCGTCGGGATCGACTGGATGTTGAACGCGGCGGCCAGCTCCGGCTGCGCCTCCGTGTCCACCTTGCCGAAGACCAGGTCCGGGTTGGCCTCGGCAGCCTTCTCGTAGACCGGTGCGAACTGGCGGCACGGGCCGCACCAGGAGGCCCAGAAGTCGATCAGGAGGAAGTCGTGCTCCATGACCGTCTGGTCGAAGTTCTCCTTGGTGAGCTCCACGGTGCTGCTCATGCTCTGTTCCCTCTTCCTGGTGTCCGGTGATGGTCCGGCGACGCCGGTCTGCACAACGATGCGGATGCACCGCCTATTCCACGCGCATGCGGGCCGTGCCCGGGCGTGCTCCGCGCGCGTACCCGTGTGGCCGCCGCGCACACCTGCCACCAGACTGTCCGTATGACGGAACCCATCGAGTACGACGTCGTGGTCCTGGGTGCCGGGCCCGTCGGCGAGAACGTCGCCGACCGGGCCTGCGCGGCGGGGCTGAGCACCGCGGTGGTGGAGAGCGAACTCGTCGGCGGCGAGTGCTCCTACTGGGCGTGCATGCCCAGCAAGGCGCTGCTCCGCCCGGTCATCGCCCGCGCCGACGCCCGCCGCCTGCCCGGCCTGAGCCGCGCGGCCGAGGGGCCGCTGGAGACGCCGGCGGTGCTGGCCCGCCGCGACGAGTACGTCTCGCACTGGAAGGACGACGGGCAGGTCCGCTGGCTCGACTCGATCGGGGCCACGCTGCACCGGGGCCACGGCCGCCTCGACGGCCCCCGCCGGGTCACCGTCACCTCGTCGAACGGCGGCGAACCGGTCACCCTCGTCGCGCGACACGCGGTCGCCGTGTGCACCGGAACCCGGGCGCTGCTGCCCGACCTGCCCGGTCTCGCCGATGCCCGGCCCTGGACCAGCCGGGAAGCCACCAGCTCGGAACACGTCCCCGCACGGCTCGCGGTCGTCGGAGGGGGTGTCGTCGGCGTCGAGATGGCGACGGTCTACCAGGCACTCGGCTCCCGGGTCACGCTCCTGGTGCGCGGCCCGCGTCTGCTGCCCCGTGTCGAGCCCTTCGCCGGGGAACTCGTCGCCGATGCGCTGACCGAGGCCGGGGCGGACGTCCGCACGAAGACCTCCGTGACCTCCGTCGTACGCGACGGGGACACGGTCACCGTGGAACTCGACGACGGCTCCCGCATCGAGGCCGACGAGATCCTCATCGCCACCGGCCGCGCACCGCGCACCGACGACATCGGCCTGGACTCCGTCGGGCTGGCGTCCGGGTCGTGGCTGACCGTCGACGACACCTGCCGCGTCGACGGCTTCGACTGGCTGTACGCGATGGGTGACGTCAACCACCGCGCGCTCCTCACCCACCAGGGCAAGTACCAGGCGCGCATGGGCGGAGACGCGCTCGCCGCGCGGGCCGGGGGAGCACAGCGGCTCAAGACGCAGCGGTGGGGCGCACATGTGGCGACCGCCGACCACGCGGCCGTCCCCCAGGTGGTGTTCACCGACCCGGAGGTGGCCGCGGTCGGTCTGAGCCTCGACGAGGCGCAGCGCGCCGGACACCGGGTACGCGCCGTCGACCAGGACCTCGGCGCCGTCGCGGGCGCCGGCCTCTACGGCGACGGCTACCGCGGCCGGGCCCGGATGGTCGTCGACCTCGACCACCACATCCTGCGGGGCGTCACCTTCGTAGGCCCCGGTGTCGGCGAACTCCTGCACTCCGCCACGGTCGCCGTGGTCGGCGAGGTTCCGCTGGACCGGCTCTGGCACGCGGTTCCGTCGTATCCGACGATCAGCGAGGTGTGGCTGCGGCTGCTCGAGGCGTTCCGGGACACGTAGACCGGGGGCCGGGGCGCGCGCGGTGCTTGCTCCCCGAGGAGCCCCGTGGCGGGGCTCAGTCCAGGCCGTCGAAGTCGCCCGACAAGACCGCCGCCAGCCGCAGCTGCGGTGCGGCCTCGGCGTCCCTGCCCTGACGCTCCAGCGTGCGGCCGAGCATCAGCCGGGCGTACTGCTCGACCGGGTCGCGCTCCAGGACCGAGCGCAGCTCGGCCTCGGCACGACGCAGTTGGGCCGAGTGGTAGTAGGCGCGAGCCAGGAGCAGACGCACGGCGACATGCCCGGGCTCCTCGCGGACCAGCCCGTCCAGGATGCGCGCGGCCGTCGCGTACTCCCTGGCGTCGAAGAACTGCCGCGCCCGCTCCCAGCGCTCGGCGGCCGTCCCGTGGTCGTAGTACGCGTCGTTGTGCATGGTTGTCACCCGAACCTCCTCGACCGCCCGGAACCGAACCGGAAGGTCGAATATTCCGCCAGAGTGAACGGGCCTGACGCGGTGCCTCCCGCAGGACTAGGTTGTGCGCCATGAGCAATCTTGATCGCGAGGCAGTTCCCGCCCAGTGCGGCGGACGTGGATTCGTCGTCGCCGAGCCGGTGCGCGAACTCCTCAGCCCCCGGAAGGTCAGGCTCGGCGAGTCCACCGAGGTCCGTCGCCTGCTGCCGAACCTGGGCCGCCGCATGGTCGGTGCCTGGTGCTTCGTGGATCACTACGGCCCCGACGACATCGCCGACGAACCCGGTATGCAGGTACCGCCGCACCCGCACATGGGCCTGCAGACCGTGAGCTGGCTGCACGAGGGCGAGGTGCTGCACCGCGACTCCACGGGCAGCCTCCAGACCATCGGGCCGCGCGAGCTGGGCCTGATGACCTCGGGCCGCGCCATCAGCCACTCCGAGGAGAGCCCACGCTCGCACGCCCGCTTCCTGCACGGCGCTCAGCTGTGGGTCGCGCTGCCCGACGCCCACCGGCACACCGACCCCGCCTTCGAGTACCACGCGGAGCTGCCGGTGGTCACCGCCCCCGGGCTCCGCGCGACCCTCGTACTCGGCGCCCTCGACGGAGCCGTATCGCCCGGCACCACGTACACGCCGATCGTCGGTGCCGATCTCGCCCTCGCCCGGGGCGCCGACGTGCGGCTCCCACTGGATCCGGACTTTGAGTACGCCGTCCTGTCCATGTCCGGCGAGGCGCACGTGGACGGGGTGCCGGTGCTTCCCGGCTCGATGCTGTACCTCGGCTGCGGACGTGCCGAACTGCCGCTGCGCGCCGAGTCGGACGCGGGCCTGATGCTGCTCGGCGGAGAGCCGTTCGAGGAAGAGCTGATCATGTTCTGGAACTTCATCGGCCGTACCCAGGCCGAGATCGAGCAGGCCCGCGAGGACTGGGCCACCGGCTCGCGCTTCGGCGAGGTCAAGGGCTACGACGGCGCGCCGCTGCCCGCCCCGGCACTTCCGGCGGTGCCCCTGAAGCCGCGCGGAAGGGCGCGCTGATCCGCTGAAGTCAGGTGCCGGCCCCGGGAGTTGCCGGAGCCGGCGCCGGGCGGGGGCGTGCCCGCCGTGGAGGGACGGACGCGACCGTGCCGGTTCACCCGGCGGGTGGGCCCTGCGGGTTCACCCGGTGGGCGAGGAGCCGTCGGCCGATGGGCCGCGGGCCCGCCGGTCCAGGGCCAGCCAGACGCGGTCCCGCGTCAACGGCAGTTCCGTGAAACGGATGCCGGTGGCGTCCCGCAGCGCATTGGCGAAGGCCGGGGCGACCGGGTTGAACGGGCTCTCGCTCATCGACTTGGCGCCCAGCGGCCCGATGGCGTCCGCCGTCTCCATGAAGTGGACCTCGGTGCGCGGGACGTCGGCGAACTGCGGAAGCCGGTAGCGACGGAAGGCGAAGGTGGTGACCTCGCCCCGCTCGTCCGTGCGGACGGTCTCGAAGAGCGTGGCCCCGAGCGCCTGGGCGACCCCGCCCTCGACCTGACCGCGGCACTGCATCGGGTTCATGACCTTGCCGGCGTCGGCGGCGTGCACGCTGCGCAGGATGCGTATCTCGCCGGTTCCGGGGTCGACGGCGACGCGGAACCACTGGGCGTTGAAGGCGACCGAACGCGGCGAGCCGCCCCAGTGCCCGTCCGCGGCAAGCTCCTCCGCCTCCCCCGCGGCCACCGCCGCCTCGTGGAGCTCCTTCAGCGTCACCACCCGGCCCGCGCAGTCGAAGGCCTCGGCGCCGAGCCGGCACAGATGCCGGGCCACACCGGTGTGCCGGGCCGCGAAGGTCTGGAGCCGTTCGGCCAGTGAGGTGGCCGCCAGCAGGACCGCCTTGCCCGCGACCACCGTGCCGGCCGATCCGAAGGCACCCGTGTCGTGCCGCACCACGTCCGTGTCGGACTGGCGGATCGCGATCCGGTCCTCCGTGGTGTTCAGGGCCCCCGCCGTGATCTGCTTGTGGACCGTGGTGGTGCCGTTGCCGAACTCGGCGGTGCCGACGGCGATGTCGTACGTGCCGTCGGCGAGGAGACAGACGCGCGCGTCCGCGTAGTGGCCGCCGGGTGGCCCGGTGGCGATCATCGCCATGCCCGTGCCCTCGCCGACCAGCCAGCCGTCCGGGGCCTGTTCCGCGCTGGTGTCCTCCGCGATCGCCCCGCGGACCACGGCCAGGCACTGGTCGAGCCCGTAGGAGGCGATGTGCAGGTCCTCCTCCTCGCCGATGGGGCTGAGCATGTGCTCGCCCGCGCCGATGATGTTCTTCTCGCGGAGGACGAGCGGGTCGATGCCGAGGCGGCGGGCCAGTTCGTCCATGGCCGACTCGACCGCGAAGGTGACCTGGCCCAGGCCGTAGCCGCGGAAGGCGCTCGCGGGCACGCAGTTGGTGTAGACCGAGTAGGCGTCGACCTTCTTGTGCGGGGCGCGGTAGACGGCGAACGACTCGCCGACGCTGTGGAACATCACCGCCGGGCCGTGGTTGCCGTATGCACCGGTGTTGGAGACGACCCGCATCCGCACCGCGGTCAGCGTGCCGTCCGCGCGGGCACCGAGCTTGACGGTGATCCTGAACGGATGGCGGGTGGTGGCCCCGTAGAACTGCTCGGCGCGGGTGTACTCCAGCTTCACCGGGCGACGCAGCTTCAGGGCGGCCAGTGCGACGACGTCCTCGGTCAGCATCTCCTGCTTGCCGCCGAAGCCGCCCCCGACGCGCCCCGCGACGACCCGGACCTCGTCCTCGGGCAGGTCGTACAGCGCGCACAGGGCCCGCCGGGTCAGGAACGGCGTCTGTGTGGAGGAACGCACCGTCAGCCGCTCACCCGTCCCGTCCTCCTTCGGCTCGAAGTAGGCCAAGCAGCCGTGGGTCTCCAGGCTGGCGTGCTGGACTCGCTGGGTCCGGAAGGTCTCCTCGTGGACGACGTCCGCCTCGGCGAACCCCGCCTCGACGTCGCCGATCTCCCCGTGCACCTCACCGGCCACGTTGTTCTCGGCGCGGGCGATGCGCGACTCGGGCCCCTTGTCCCCGTGGAGCGCGGGTGCACCCGGCAGCATCGCCGCCTCGGGGTCGACGACATGGGGCAGTTGCTCGTACGTCACCTCGATCCGCCGGCAGCCCTCCTCTGCGGCCTGCTCGCTGTCCGCGACCACGGCGGCCACGCGCTGCCCGGCGTAGCGCACCGTGTCGTCGAGTACCCGGGTGTCGTCGGGGTCCTCCGTCGGGTGCTCGTGACGGGCGGACGAGTACAGGCGCCCGGGGGCGTCCTCGTGCGTGAGGACGGCGTGCACCCCCGGCACCCGGAGGGCCGCCGAGGTGTCGATGGCGAGGATCCGGGCGTGCGGGTGCGGGGAGCGCAGCAGCTTCATGTGCAGCAGCCCCGGGACGTCGATGTCGAAGGTGTAGCGGGCGGTGCCGGTGACGACCTGGGGACCGGCCGGGGCGCCGAGGCTCCTGCCGACCGCCTGGCCGGCGCAGGGCCGTTCGGTGTGCCGAACGCCGCGCACGGCGTCCTCGATGGCGCGATAGCCCGTGCACCGGCAGATGTTGCCCTTGAACGCGCGCGGCAGATCGTCGAGCTTGCCGTCGTCGTGGGCGGTGCCGCGCTCGGCCTCCAGGGCGGCGGTCGTCATCAGGAATCCCGCGGTGCAGAAGCCGCACTGGAAGCCCTGGGCGTCGAGGAACTTCCGCTGGACCGGGTGCAGTTCGCCCTCGGGCGACGCGAGTCCCTCGACGGTGGTGACGCTGCGGCCCTCGGCCCGCACGGCGGGGTAGATGCAGCTGTGCACGGGTTCCCCGTCCACGTGGACCGTGCAGGCCCCGCAGTCCCCGGCGTCGCAGCCCTTCTTCACGCCGAACCAGCCGCGCTCGCGCAGATAGGTCCGCAGACACTGGCCGGCGCGCGGCTCGGCGTCGAAGTTCTGCTCGTTGACCTCGATGTGGAAGCCCATCGCGCACCGTCCTGGGTGAGTTCGCGGCGGATCTCCTCGGCGAGGCGGAACCCCATGTGGCGCCGCCACTCGGGAAGTCCGTGGATGTCGTCGAACCAGTCGCCGTCGGCGACGGCCGACTCGATCGCGTCCCGCAGCCCGTCCTCGTCCGGCGGCAGCGGGAACCACAGCCGGACGGGCCGTCTCGTCGCGGCGGTGAGGGTGACGGCCATCGAGCCGTCCACGGGATCGAGGGTGCCGACGACCAGCGCGCCGGAACGGCCGAGGCCGTAGAGCGAGGCCTGGCGGAAGGCGGTACGGCACCGCAGGGCGCGCGCGGGCAGCGTCACCGAGCGCAGCAGTTCGCCCTCGCGGAGGTCCTTGCGGCCCGCGCCGGTGATGAAGTCGGTGACCCGGACCCGGCGCGGGGCGCCGTCCTGGGCCCGGAGCCGGCACGTCCCGTCCAGTGCGGCGGCCAGCGAGATCATCGGCCCGGCGGGCAGACCGTTGCAGAGGTTCCCGCCGACGGTCGCCATGTTCCAGATCTTGAACGAGGCGAGGAAGGCGCGGCAGCACTGGGGGAACAACGGGGCCGCCGGGTCCTGCATGGTCGCGGCGAACCGGTACAGCTGGGCGATGGTGCACGTGGCCGCGATCTCCAGCGATCCGTCCGGCAGACGCACGACGGGCGCCCAGCCCATACGGCTGAGATCGACCAGCCGGCGGATGTGGGGCTGCGGTTCGGAGATGAGGTACGTGCCACCGCCCAGCCAGGCGTCACCCGGCCGCCAGGGTTCGTGTCGGCGCCCGGCGCGCACGTCCAGCACCGTGTTCAGGTCCATGTCTCCCCACGCCTTCCGGCCGCTGCTTCCCCGTCAGTGAAGCCCGCGGCGGTGCCGGGAAACGACTGGTGCGGAACACGGAAAACCCGCGGCCCGGCCCCTCGGGGGCTGGTGATTCAACCAAGTGACGTCGTGCCGACGGGACGTGCTGCTGCGGGTTCATCTCTCGCAGCGCCCCGGTGGATGCGAGACGTCGGGGCGGTCCCCGGCCTTCCACGGGCCGATGGCGGTCGCCGCGTTGGCCCGTCCGGGCCCGGGCCGGGGGAGGCGTGCGCGCCGGGCCCGGGGCGGGGCGGTCACACGCCCGGCTCACCACCCTCGTGGTCGAGGGTGGTGAGCCACTGGGCGACCGTGACGTCGATGAACTCGTCCGAGACCTCACTGCGGTCGAGGAAGAGCCGGGCGAGGACGGGCCCGTAGAGCCTTGTGTACTCCTCGCCGCGGATCTGGATCCCGGAGGGCTCCAGCAGCGTGTTCAGCGCTGCGAGGCGGTCCCGGCCGATGCGGACCAGGGCCTCGGCGCTCTCGGGGTCGTGGTCGGCCTGGGCGGTGACGGCCAGCACCGCTGTGCGGACGGCGGGATCGCTGATGCCGGCGCGCAGGCTCTTCAGCCAGGCGGTGGCCACGGTGCGCACGTCGCTGCCCGGCTCGGGGTAGTTGCCGAGGTCGGGCCCTTCCAGGATCAGGTCGAAGAGGAGGGCGGCGCGGTTGGGCCAGTGCCGGTAGAGGGTCTGGCGAGTGCTGTCGGCGCGCTCGGCCAGGAGGGCGTAGGTCAGCCCGGCCGGCCCGACCTCGGGCAGCAGTTCGCGTGCGACGGCCAGGATGCGGGTGCGCGTGCGCTGGACCCGAGGGTTGCTGAGGCTCGGCCGGCGGCGGTGGACGGGCTGCTGCTCCATGTCCGCACCCTACCAGAAATCATACAGTTCGTGTGATTTGTGTCAGGGTGCCGGCCGTATGCCCGCGGGACGGTAGGGGCCCCTGCGCGCCGAACTCCGCGATCGGCGCGCAGGGGCTTCCCGCACCGCGCCCCTCGGGGGACCGAGAGAGCCGCACGGTCCGTCGGGGCGGGTGTCGATGCCAGTGAATCAGCCTTTCGTGCGGGCGGGCGATCATATGGTTCACCCGGGCGCGCGTATTCCTCCCGCCTGTGCAGCCGGCAGGACATTTCTCCTGCCAGGGTGAGGTTCTTTGTCTCTACCAGTGCTCTGACCGCCCTTCGTAGGGTCATTGCCATGACACAGACAACCGTGCATTCCAGGGCGCCACTGAGGGTGGGCTCCGCGGTCAACTTCGCGCAGGTGACAAAGAGTTACGGCAATGTCCATGCCGTGGCCGGTCTGGACCTGGCGATCGACCGTGGTGAGACAGTCGCCCTGCTCGGCCCCAACGGCGCCGGCAAGTCCACCACCATCAACATGATGCTGGGCCTGCTGGCTCACGACGGCGGTCAGATAAAGCTGTTGGGCGAGGACCCGCAGGAGGCCGTGCGCGCCGGCCAGGTGGGCGCGATGCTCCAGGAAGGCGGCCTGATCCCCCGGGTCACCGTCAAGGAGCTCATCGAGTTCATGCGCGGCACCTACGCCAGCCCCATGCCGCTCGGCGAGGTCCTGGAGATCGCCCAGCTCACCTCGCTGGCCGACCGGAAGGTGGACAAGCTCTCCGGCGGCCAGGCGCAGCGGGTCCGCTTCGCCCTGGCGCTGGCCGGCAACCCCGAGCTGATCGTGCTGGACGAGCCCACCGCCGCCCTGGACATCCAGTCCCGCCGGGACCTCTGGCAGACGATGGCCGCCTATGCCGAGCGCGGCAACACCCTCTTGTTCTCCACCCATTACCTGGAGGAGGCGGACGAGTACGCCGAGCGGATCGTCGTCATCGCCCAGGGCCGGGTCATCGCGGACGGTAGTGGCGCCGAGCTGAAGAAGACCGTCGGCGGCAAGACCGTCAGCTTCGACCTCGGCAACTGGGACCCCGACGGCTTCGCCCGGACTCCTGGTGTCACCGGTGTCGAAGTCCGCGGCGCGCGGATTCACCTGAGCACCGACGACGCCGACCTCACCGTCGCCGCCCTCGCACAGTCCGGCGCACTGCGCAACGTCGAGGTCGCCGGCGGCGGGCTCGAGGAGGCCTTCATCTCCCTGACCAGCGGTACCAACGCGAGGAGCGGTTCCTGATGTTGCTCGGATACCTTCGGCTGGAGCTGCTCCGCACCGTGCGCGACGCCGGCTTCCTGATCATGTCACTGGTCGCTCCGGTGCTGATGTACCTGCTCATCAGCCACCTGGACGGCGGCCACCCCAGCCATGCCGAGGCGGTCCGCAATGTCGCCGGGATGTCGGGCTTCGGCGCCCTGGGCGCGGTGATGACCACCTCCGGCGGTATCGCCGAGGACAAGAAGGCCGGCTGGCTGCGGCAGTTGCGCCTGACCCCGCTGCCCACCCTCACGGTAGTGGTCGGCCGCGGCATCGCTGCGATGTGCCTGGCGCTTCCCCCGATCCTCGCGGTCAGCCTGCTGGCCGCCGTGGTCAACGGGGTCACGATGAGCGCTGCCGAGTGGGCGGGCATGCTGGCTCTGCTGTGGGTGGGCATCGTGCCGGTCGCGATGCTGGCGCTGGGCTTCGGCTACATGGTCGAGGGCGCCAAGGCGCACTCCGTGGGCCTCGTCTCCTACCTGCTGCTCTCGGTGGTCGGCGGGCTGCTGATCGACACCAAGAACTTCCCGCACTGGCTGGCCAAGATCTCCGGCTGGACCCCGATCAACCGTTACAAGCAGATCGCCTCCGACCTGGCTCTCGGCCACACACTGAGCCTCACCGCGCTGGCCATCCTGCTCGCCTGGAGCGCCGCCCTGGCCGCCTTCGCCGTCCTCGGCTACCGCAAGGGTGCCACCGCCTGAACCGCCCCGGACGCCGGGATCCGGCTCGACGAGATCCCCGGCCCAGTATGTGATCTACCTACCGGTAGCGATGGCGAACGCTATCCGCGAGCGACTTGGACACTGTGTTGCGTGGAAAGTCCTTGATCTCCGAGCAGTTCGGCCTGCGAAGGGCTCCCTATATCTTCTACCCCGCCATCGTCGTCGCGGCGGGGGCTCTCTCCGACATCCTCGCCGGCCGTGACAACCCGGCCTGGGAGTCCATCGCCGGACTTCTCGCCCTGTGCGGCTGCTACCTCCTCTCCATCCGGACGGCCTTCAACGACCGGTGCGGACGGGCCATGGTGCTGCTCCCGGCGCTGGCGCTCACCGTCTTGACGGTGGTGCTGTCGCTCCGCTTCGACGAGGGCATGCTCTGGCTGTTCTGCCTGCCGGCGGTGGTGTGGAGCGCACTGGCCAGCTGGCGACGGTTGCTGAGCCCGACGCTGGCGGTGGCGCTGGTGACCGTGCTGGCCGGGGTCATCGCCGTCAACCGCGAGGACGACCTGATCGACGCCCTCGGCATCGCCTACGCCACCCAGCTCTCCGGGATCGCCGCAGCCACCATCGTGCGGCTGTTCTCCACCGTGATGGAGCTGCGCGAGGCCCAGGAGGAGCTGGCGCTCTCCGCCGTTGCCGAGGAACGACTGCGGTTCTCCCGCGACCTGCACGACCTGCTGGGGCACTCGATCTCGCTGATCGTGGTCAAGGCCGAGGCGGTGCGCCGGTTCGCCGACGATGACCCGGACACGGTCAAGCGGCATGCCGGCGATATCGAGGCGGTGGGCCGGACCGCACTGGAGGAGATCCGCGAGGCGGTCTCCGGGTACCGGGAACCGGCGCTCAAGGCGGAGCTGAAGGGTGCCGAACTGGCCTTGGCGGACGCGGGGATAGCAGCCGTGATACGGCATGACGGGCCGCCCTTGCCGACAGGCGCCGACGCCCTGCTGGGCTGGGTGGTACGCGAAGGGGTCACCAATGTGATCCGGCACAGCAACGCCCGGTCCTGCCGGATCTCGGTGGAGCACGGACCTGAGTCGGTGGTCCTCAGCATCACCAACGACGGCGCCGACACCGCTGGGGACGGCAGGAAGGGTGACGGCGGCACGCCGGGCCATGGTCTGCTGGGGCTGGCCGAGCGGCTGTCGTCCGCGGGCGGCACGCTGGGCGCTGCCCCGGTGGCAAGCGGCGACTTCCATCTGGTGGCCACACTGCCGGCGGCCGGGAAGAGCGGGGTGAAGGTGGGGCCGCTGTGATCCGCGTGCTGCTGGCCGAGGACCAGGGCATGATGCGGGGCGCCATCGCCCAGCTGCTGAGCCTGGAGCCGGATATCGAGGTGGTGGCCCAGGTGTCCTCCGGCACCGCGGTCCTGGAGGCGGCCCGCACGGCCGAGCCGCAGGTGGCGGTCCTCGATATCGAGATGCCCGGGCGCACCGGGCTGGAGGCCGCCGAGGACCTGCGCCGGCTGGTCCCCGGGTGCCGGGTGCTGATCGTGACGACCTTCAGCGGGCCGGGCTACTGCCGGCGGGCTCTGGAGACGGGCGCCCTGGGCTTTCTTGCCAAGGACAAGCCGGTGGCCGAACTGGCCGCCGCCATCCGCCGAGTGCACGCCGGGGAGCAGGTGGTCGACCCGGTACTGGGCGCCGCTGCACTGGCCGCCGGCCCCAGCCCGCTGACCGCCAGGGAACGGGAGGTGCTGGCCGCCGCCGCGGACGGAGCTCCGGTGATGTCCCTCGCCAAGCGGTTGAGCCTCTCCGAGAGCACGGTGCGCAATTACCTCTCCTCGGCCACCCAGAAGATGGGGGTGCGCAACCGAATGGAGGCCGTCAACAAAGCCCGCCAAAACGGCTGGCTGTAGAGCACGTCGCGACCAGGTGTGGCGGGGCCCGGCCGGATTCACCCACCGGCATGGGGCCCCGCCCGCCCTGCGTATCTGAAGCCTCTGATGCTCTTCTGAGGGGAGCAGTTGACTCCGGTCGAATGCCCGCGACGGGCCGGGGCTCGAGCTCGGCGAGCAGCAGCGCCATGACCCTGCCGTCCCGTCGTGCACGTCGTAGCCGAGGCGAATGGGCGTCGCCGCCTCGATGAGTTCGCGCAGCAGGGGCGTGACGGCGACCACCGTGGGCGTGGGGGGCAGTCCCGTCGCGGGCTCGGGAGTCGTCCTCCTCGACGTCGGCACCTGGGGCAACGAGGTCACCTGCCGGACCTCGCTGTTCGTGCTCGACCGGGAGGCCCACAGCCGTCTGAACACCCTCTACTTCACGTTTCGCTTCCTCGGCATCGCCTGCGGCTCGCTGGCCGGCACCGTCGCCTGGAGCCGGGGAGGCGGGCCCGCCGTGACGCTGCTGGGCTCGGCCGCCGCGCTTGCCGTGCTGTACGTGGTGTGCCGGCCGCGCGCGGTGAAGGGGCCCGCGACGGCCGTCACCGCCGTTCGGGCCCGGAGGGCCGGACGGTGATGACGAGCTTTCCGCGGGTCCGTCCGCTCAGCAGCCGGCGAACGGCCGCGGCGGTCTCGCTCAGCGGATAGGTCCGGTCGACGGCAGGTGAGACCGCGCCCGACTCGATGAGCTCGCGAAGAGCCGTCAGGTCCCGGGCGTTCTCCGACGTGATGAGGGTGCCGAGTTTCTGCCCGACGAACGGCGACAGAAGCTGCGCCCGTATCTGGCGGTCGACCCCGCCGAGCCACCGTCCCCCGGTCTCACCACCGACGATGACGAGCCGTCCCCGCGGGGCGAGCACGCGGCGGAGCCGGGACAACCGGCGACTGCCTCCGATGTCGAGGACGACGTCGTAGCGGTTCCCGCCTTCCGTTACGTCCGTGCGGGTGTGGTCGATGACGTGGTCCGCGCCGAGGGACCGGACCAGGTCGGTCTTCGAGGTGCTGCACACGGCCGTCACCTCGGCCCCGTACGCCTTGGCGATCTGCACCGCGAAGGTGCCCACGCCGCCCGACGCGCCGACGACCAGCACCGTGTCCCCGCTCCGGATCCGCCCGTGGTCGCGGACGGCCTGCAGCGCGGCGAGACCCGAAACGGGAACGGCGGCCGCCTCCTCGAAGGACAGGTTCGCCGGCTTCGGGGACAGCCGGCCGACCGGAACCCGTGCGTACTCGGCGAACGAGGCACTGCAGGTGCCGAACACCTCGTCGCCCACCGTCACGCCGGTCACGCCGGCGCCGACGGCCTCGACCGTTCCCGCGAAGTCGCGGCCCGGGTTGGCGAGTTTCGGCCGGCGCATGCCGAAGCCCGCCAGGCGGACGGGGTAGGGCAGGCCGGCCATCACATGCCAGGTGCCCCGGTCCACGCCGGCCGCGTACACCCTCACCAGGACCTCGCCGCGGCCCGCCACGGGTCTGTCCGTCTCGGCGAGGCGGAGGACGTCCTCGGGGGCCGGTCCGTACCGCTCCTGGACGATCGACTTCATCCGTCCCCCCGCAGGGGCCCCGGCGGCCGGTCGTGCCGTGTCGTCGAACGGTGTGCGCTGCATCGCCACGCTCCAGGGTCTGTTTCTTCCTTACGCCGTAAGGGTCATCCTTACGGCGTAAGCTTGTCAAGACCGGCGACGGCGGGCTGCCGGGAAAGGGGGCACCGTCGGCGGTGGAAGGGCCGTCTCGACGGCCGGAGCCGGACGAGGAGATGCCGAACCATGGGAGGGTGCCGATGACTCCACGCACCGGGCGCACGGGGACACCGCGGGAGCCGCTCAGCCGGGACCGTGTGCTGCGCGCCGCCGTGGCCCTGGCCGACGGGAGCGGGCTCGAAGCGCTCAGCATGCGCAAGCTCGGCGAGGCGGTCGGGGTCGAGGCCATGTCGCTCTACACACACGTGGCCAACAAGGAGGATCTGCTCGACGGGATGATCGACTCGGTGTTCGGCGAGATCGATCTGCCGTCCGACGGCGACGACTGGAAGACGGCGATGCGTGAACGGGCGCTGTCGGTTCGTCAGGTGCTCTCCCGGCACCGTTGGGCCATCGGCCTGATGGAGTCGCGGACCTCGCCGGGCCCGGCGACGCTGCGGCACCACGACGCCGTCATCGGCTGTCTGCGCCGGGCCGGCTTCTCCGTCGCGCTGACCGCACACGCCTATTCGGCGCTCGACAGCTACATCTACGGGTTCGCCCTGCAGGAGCGCGGTCTGCCGTTCGACACCCCTGACGAGACCGCCGAACTGGCGCAGGCCATCCTGGCCAGCGTCCCGGCCGACCGGTACCCCCACCTGGCCGAGCTGACGGCCGAACACGTGCTGCGCCCCGGCTACGACTACGCCGAGGAGTTCGCGTTCGGCCTCGACCTGATCCTCGACGGTCTCGGGCGGGCCGCGGAGCGGGCGTGACCCGTCGGGCCCGGGAGTGAAACCCGACGGGGTGCGGGTGGGGTCAGGGCCGCATCGGCCTGATGCCGGCGCAGGCCACCGTGATCCTCTCGGCCAGGGGGGACGAGGGATCCGGGCCGGACACCGAGACGTCGGTGGCGATCGCCTGGACCAGACGGATCGTGGTGACCGGCCGGTTCGCGGCATCCGTGACCGCCACCGCCAGGTCCGGGCTCGCGGTGTCCGGTACGCCTTCCGACGACGTCTTCCGGGCCCAGCGGGTGAACGCCGTGGGCCTGTTCCCACCCCGGGTGATCACCACCTCCGGAGATGCCTCGGGGCGCCTGTCCTCCATGTGGCAGCCGGGGACGCCCCCTTCGTCCCAGGTGAGTGCGAGACCGTCGACGGCCGTCACCTCCTCGGGTGTCTGGCCGTCCAGCGACACCAGGAAACCGGCACTGGTCACTCCGCATCACTCCTCGTTCCGCGCATTCCCGGGTGGTCCCGCGCGCTCTGACGGGCTTTCACGTCCAGGACGCGCACTCCGGGCACTTCCTCCTGTAACGGTGCCCGCACATCCCGTCACCATCCGTAGTGGAGAGGGTGATCCGCTCCGGAATGTGCTGGGCGTACCCATGGCGGGGGCCACCCGGGAGTGCCGTCCGTGGACACGGGCATCGGAACGCGTCCGTGCCGTGCCGCAGGGAGGGGCGGCACGGCCCGGGGGGGGGTGGGGGCGGGGGCACGGGGGGCCGGGGGGGGGAGGGGGGGTCAGTTGGGGCCCGGGGGCGGGCGGGTAGGGCGGGCC
>NZ_JBSFDP010000020.1:89666-120138 GCF_053593975.1 Streptomyces sp. NPDC002004 | reverse complement strand
GGCGCGCGCCCGCGGGGGCCGACGGGAAGGGCCGGGCGATCGTCTCAGACGGTACGCGCGTCGGCGGGGGTGACCGTCGACGCCTCGCCCTCGGCCGCCTCCACCCGGTTGAGGTCACGGTGGCGGGTCTCCTTGGCGAACCCCATCGCGATCAGGGTGAGCAGCGAGGCCGCGACCACGTACAGGGCGATGGGAGTGGAGCTGCCGTAGTCGGCGAGCAGCGCGGTCGCGATGAGCGGCGCCGGGGCGCCCGCGGCCACGGAGGCGAACTGGGCGCCGATGGAGGCACCGGAGTACCGCATCCGAGTCGCGAACATCTCCGAGAAGAAGGCGGCCTGGGGCGCGTACATGGCGCCGTGCAGCACGAGTCCGACGGTGATGGCCAGGACGAGGTTGCCGAAGCCGCCCGTGTCGATCAGCGAGAAGAACGGGAACATCCACAGGCCGACACCGGCGGCGCCCAGCAGATAGACGGGCCGGCGGCCGATGCGGTCGGAGAGGGCGCCCCAGGCCGGGATCGCGGCGAAGTGCACGGCGGAGCCGATGAGTACGGCGTTGAGGGCGGTCTCCTTGGAGACGCCGGCCGAGGTGGTCGCGTACACGAGGATGAAGGCGGTGATGACGTAGTAGCTGATGTTCTCGGCCATACGTGCGCCCATGGCGATCAGCACATCGCGCCAGTGGTGGCGCAGCACCGAGACGAGCGGCAGTTTCTCGGCGGCCTCGGCTCCGGTCTCTGCCTCGGTCTTCCTGCGTGCCTCGGCCTGTGCCAGTGCGGCCTTGAAGACGGGCGACTCGTCGACGGAGAGACGAATCCACAGGCCGACCGCCACCAGTACCCCGGACAGCAGGAACGGTATGCGCCAGCCCCACGAGCCGAAGGCCGCGTCCGACAGCAGCGCGGTCAGCAGGGACAGCACACCGGTCGCGAGCAACTGCCCTGCGGGCGCTCCGGTCTGCGGCCAGGACGCCCAGAACCCGCGCCTGCGGGCGTCACCGTGCTCCGACACGAGCAGGACGGCGCCGCCCCACTCGCCGCCGAGCGCGAAGCCCTGCACCAGTCGCAGCAGGGTGAGCAGGACGGGTGCGGCCGTGCCCACCGAGGCGTGCGTCGGCAGCAGACCGATCGCGAACGTCGCCGCCCCCATCATCAGCAGGCTGACCACCAGCAGTTTCTTGCGCCCCAGCCGGTCGCCGAAGTGCCCGAACACCAGGGCGCCCAGCGGCCGCGCCGCGAACCCGACGGCATACGTCAGGAACGACAGCAGCGTTCCGACCAGCGGGTCGGAGCCCGGGAAGAAGAGCTTGTTGAAGACGAGAGCGGCGGCGGAGCCGTAGAGGAAGAAGTCGTACCACTCGATGGTGGTGCCGATGAGGCTGGCGGCGACGACTCTGGGGAGGCTGGCGGGGGGTGGGGGAGCGGTGGTTCCGGAGGCCATGTGCGCCACTTCCTCGTGTGCGGTGGGGACGGGTACGTGTCGCCACACGGTAGGAAGATGCAGGTCAGCGGCACATGTGGTGGGGCAACATAGTTCGAGGGTTGGCTGTGCGTGCCGCCACCATGCCCCCCGCCGCGAAGTCCTCCGCGAGACCCTCCGCCTCTTCCTCGCCACCAACCGCAGCTACGCCGCCACCGCGGATCAGCTGATGGTCCACCGCAACACCGTCCACTACCGCATCCAGCGGGCCGTCGACCACTACCACCTCGACCTCGACGCGAACGCCTTCGACCTCCACTTCGCCCTCAACGTCTGCCGCTGGCACGGGACAAGAATCCTGCGTCGCAAGCGCAGATGATGGAGTCAGGGGGCCGTTCGTCACCGCATCAATTCCCTGAACCCGGACGCTCGTCCGCCGGGGTGCGTTCCTGCAGTGGGACCGGCGCCGGCGTTGATCCCGGAACCCGACCTTCTGTCGCTCCGTGGGACTCTCCTCCGCCTGCCCCCAGGACATCGCAGGAGCGAAGACATTGCGCGCAGGGGCGTCGAGCCGTGGGCAGTGAGCGGCACTCGGCCCGGATCGAGCCGCAACCGTTCGGCTCGTACGCCGAGGCTGCCGCGCCGTCCCGGTCATCAACGTTCCTTCCCGCAGAGAGTTACATACCCCACTTTTCAGCCCGCGGGTGAGCACTCAATCGGTGCGCCCCGTTGACCCCAGTAACCGGTGACCCACCTGCAGCCGGTAAGTGAGGTTCGCACATGTCAAAGATCGGTCCGGAACAAACCAAGCGGCGTCTCCCCACCGCTGACTGCTGCCCGGATTGGGTGCACCTTTGCTCCCGTCAACTCAAGGACTGAGAACGGTCGCTTCATGGACTACTGCATCCCGTGCAGCCGCACGCTCAACGGCGCCGTAACCTGCCCGGAGTGTGGGGCATACGACCCCGGCATGGCACAGCTGAGCGATCGGAGAGACGGTGCTCCGGCCGTCGAGGCCGTCGAGGCCGTCGACGCCGCGATGCCGGAGGTCCGCTTGAGTGGGGGACCGAGCTCTTCCGGGTCGCCCCTTCCCGGGTCACCGGCTGCCTCGCAAGACCTGTCGGCTGACTGGTGCGACCGTCCGGCGCGGCTGAAGAAGTATGCCGTCCGGTCTCTTGCCGCAGCCGCCTTCACCCTTCTCGGAGGCCTGGCGACCGCATCGGTGTTTCCCCAGTCGACGGCTCCACGAGCAGCCTCGATCCCGGAACAGCCGTCCCCCGAAGAGCCCGGGGTCCGCGTTCCCGATTCGCAGGCTTCACCGGAGCGTGTGACCACGCACCCGGCCCGAAAGGGCGTCCGGGACGGAAACGGTGACGGGATCCGGCGTCCTCTGCCAACGGCGACTCGCAGCACGTCGCCGGTCTCTCGGCCTCCCGTCACCACCAGTGCGCCGCCGCCGGTGAAGGCGAGGCCGACCCCCCGAGCCTCCAGCGGCCGCCGCTCCAGCTCGCCCTCGCAGACGGCAGCACCTTCCGCGAGGCCCTCCGTCAGCCCTTCCGTCAGTCCTTCCGTCAGCATCAGCGCCTCTCCTACCAGTTAGTGGCTCACCGAGCAGCAAAGGTGGTGCAGACGCCCGTCCAGCAGCCGGCACCGACGATCGGTGCTGGGAACGTGGGGTCGCTCACAGTTGTATTGTGTACAATCTAATTGTGCACTAGCGTCTGTGGTGGCTCACCACAAGATGCAGGCGGCGTCTGACCACCCCCACCGCGCCTACGTTTTCACCTCGGTCGATCACCGCACGGCGGTCGCGGAGGAGACCGCCCGGTTCGTCTCAGCGGTCAAGGGTGCCGACCTCACTACAGCGGTGTGGGCAGGGGACTGGTGAGTCGTTGGGCTGGGTCCTGTCGGCGCGCGGCACGCGGCCCGATGGCACCTGTGCGTCACCGCGGTTCACCGGACGTTCGTAGGGCACGGGCGAAAAGCGATAGAATTTCCCAAACCGGTGGCCTGGCTTCCGGATCTAGGCTGCTGCTCGACCTGTGTGACCTTGGGGAGCGGCACGGTGGCGAGGTCTCCTGAGGAACGCGGAGTCCCGCACAGCGCTGGTGTGCGGGGCAGGTTGCTTCCCGTGCTGCCTGCGCTGTTGCTGCTCATCGGCCTGTTCGTCGGCCTCTACACGCCCCGCGATGTCAGGCCGGACGCCATTCTCGCCGCGGCTATGGTTTCTGCCGCCGCACTGCTGCCCCTGTGGGGGACCGTGCTCACCGGAGTGGCCGCGTGCGCGGTCTTTTTCGGCCTGATGGTGGACTTCGACGCGCTGCGGGATGCGACTGCCTACTCCGAGCTGGCCACCCTCGCGGCGATTGCGGCATTCGCCGTCTTCATCAATCGCCTGCTGAGTCGGCACGCCCATCAGCTGGGTCAGGTCCGCTCGGTGGCTGAGACCGCCCAGTTGGCGGTGCTGTATCCGATACCGCGACGCCTCGGACACGTCACGCTCGAGAGCCTGTACGTGGCCGCCGCGGCGGAAGCCCGGATGGGCGGCGACCTGTACGGGGCCATACGCACCCCGCACGGCGTCCGGCTGCTCATCGGTGACGTACGCGGCAAGGGGCTGCTCGCGATGCAGACGGCTGCCGCGCTGCTCAGCGCCTTCCGCGAGGCCGCCCACGACGCGCCCGACCTGCCCCACCTGGCGCGCCGCCTGGAGACGAGCATGAGCCGCTACGCATCCCAGTACCCAGGGGTCCCGGGCTCGGAGACAGCTGAACGTTTCATCACCGCGCTCCTCGCCGAGATCCCGGACGACGAACCGGTCGTCCGGACTGTCACCTGCGGCCACCCTCCCCCGCTGCTGCTGCACCGCGGCGAGGTCCGGGAGCTACAGCTCGCCGCTCCCTCGCCGCCGCTCAACCTGGGGAACCTGGTGAGCGACGGGTATCACGTCGACCTCGCCCCCTTCCACCCCGGAGACCAGCTCCTGCTGTACACCGACGGGGTCACGGAGACCCGCGACCGCTCCGGCGCCTTCTACCCACTCGCCGAACGCGTCCGCTCATGGAGCCGCGAGGGGCACCACCAGCTCCTCGATTATCTCCACCGCGACCTGATCGCCTACAGCGGAGGCGAGCTCGACGATGACGTCGCTGCCCTCGTCGCCCGGCGGTGCCCGAGCCTCTGATCCTGGGACGAGGTGAGGCTCCGACCTGCGCGGGTTTCAGGCGCCGGAGCTCGTTCGACGTGTCCGAAGCCGGTGTCCTGGGTGACGGCCTTGCCCTTGCGGGGGGTGGCGGACGCGGCGATGCGGCCGCACCGGGTTGTCCGCCGCTGCGGGCCATCCTCCGGGCCGGTCAGCAGACGACCGGAGGGGCCGCCGCGTTCCGAGCGCGCGCGGTGCCCACCAGCGATTCGGGGCGAACACTCTGCGGCGCTTCGCCACGGCACCACAAGAGCCTCGCGTGGGTGCGGACAGACCTCCGTCACGTCCCCCGAGGCCTACGCGCGAGGAGGATGCGCTCGATCACTCCCAGATGCGTGCCCACGCGCCATTCAGCGCAGGCGCCCAGGCCGACCGGTCCGGTGCGGCACCCGTCGGACGCTTCGGACCGATGCCCGCGTCCGAGTGGCACCCATCATGGAGGTCGCCTGCCCGTGGTTCGGCGGTAGTCCGCGCGGCTTTCGCGGGCCACGCCGCCGCCGGTTCGACGGCGGGTCAACGCCTGATCGGCGCGCGAGGCGCGCGCGGTACGCGGCGATGTGGCCCGCATACGGCCGGGGGCCGAAGACCGAAAGTCGGTCTTCGGCCCCCGGGCCGGTCGCATGGGCCGTGTCGGCCGCAACGGCGGGTGGCACGGTGTGCAGTTCGCGCCACTGCATCACCGGCACGCCCGCCGTTGCGGGTTAACGGCGGCCGGGGTAGTGGTTGTGTCCGTGGTGCAGGTCGCCGTGCCAGCCGTGCTGCAGGCCCCAGCCCAGGATCCAGTCACCGAAGCGGTCCCGGTCGCCGTACGGGAGGTGGCGGTGGTCCCGGTAGCGGTCGCCGTACCAGCCGCGGTTGCGGTCACCGTGGTGGTCGCCCCAGTTGTCGCCAGGACGGTGGCTGCGCGAGTAACTTCCCCCGTTGTCGCGGTCATGGCTGCCTCCATCGGCGAGGGCCGGCATGGCGGCCATTCCGACGAGGGCGCCCGACGCCACACAAGTGGCGATCAGGCGGACCGTGGTACGAGACACAGACATGAAGATGTCCCCTCACGTTCGTGCACGCTTCCCTGGCAGGGGCCGACGTGCAACCGGATTCTCGGTTCGGTGCCGAGAGCCGAAACTGTCGCCCCCCTCGCCGCCACCGGATCGACAAAAGGATTCGCGTTACAAAACGACGACATATCCGTAACTCTCCCTTGTAGGGGCCATCCATACAGGGAAGGGCGCGGGCCGCAGACCACAGCAACTCCTCACCGCTCTCCGATCAGCAGAAAAGAAGCTGACGGCGCATCACGTCGTTGGCGGCTCACCGGCTCGATTCCCTCGACCGGCCCAACGGCTTTCGTAACGACACGGGATCCTCCGTCCGGGGTACTCCGCCGTGTCCGCCCCCCATGGCCCCCGATCCGCCGTTCACGTCACGGCTCGCCGCCTTCCCCGTCGACATCGGGCGGAGCCGAGCGCCGCCCCGGCAGCTGGGCGGCCACGCCGAGCGCAGACCGGCACAGGGACACGGATCCGGTGAACCGCGTCGGGCCGGAACGGCGGGGCCGGCCTCCCCGTATGCGGTCCCGGCGGCGGTCTCGTCGACGCCCGACGTGGCGGCGGGACGTGTCAGTGATCAGCTCGGCGGTGGTCGGTGTCGTGGTGCTGCACCGTCCACGAGCTCGTCGGGCACGTCCAGGCAGCCAGACGCGCGCCGAAGGCCCCCACCCCGCCGCTCCCGTCCGCGCAGGAGCGGCTGCGGAGCCACCGCGTCGCACGCTCCGTCACACGACCCGAACGACATCAACTGCTCTACAGACCTTGCCCATTACTCCCCAAGAGCGCATCCAGAAACCAGCCAGGTGCCGCGTGCGAAGCTGCACTGCCGCAGGTCTTTGTGATCTCCACATGGAAATGGGGGCGCAGCGATATGTGTGCCGAGGAGTGTGCGGCAGGGTTCACCGCCCTCGGCGGCAGGTCGTACGAGGGGTGCGGACGGCACTGCCACCGGGTCCCGAGGAACAGCACGAACCCCGGTCGGTCCAGGTGGACGGAGAGGTCGGGGCATGTGCTGCCGGCCGCCTCCACGGCACTGTCCTCGCTGCCCTGAGACCGCCGGGCGGGCCATGACCCACCCCCGTCGGTGGCCCGCCCGGCCTCCTTCCACGTGTTTGCACGACCACCCTTCCAGACGCCGAGAGTTGGGATGAGCCATGCTTGAAGGCTGTGTGCCATGGCCTGAGCCGTTTGCCAGTGACTACAGGGCCAAGGGGTACTGGAACGACGAGGTTCTTGGCACTCTGCCCATGTCCCTCCCGGCCGCCGAGGACAGGGTGGCCGTGGTCACGGCCACCCGGAACCTGACCTACGGTGAGCTGAACCGGGCAGCCGACCGCCTCGCCGCCGGACTGCACGGCATGGGTCTCGGCTCCGGCGACCGTGTCGTTGTGCAGCTTCCCAACGACGTGGAGATGGTGGTGCTGTGCATCGCCCTCTTCCGGCTGGGGGCACTGCCGGTGTTCGCGTTGCCCGCGCACCGGACCTCGGAGATCACCCATCTGGTGAACAGCTCGGACGCGGTGGCCTACGTCTGCGCGGACCAGGTGCTCGACTGCGACTACCGGACCATCGCCAAGGGAGTCCTGGAAGGAACGGACAGCCTCGCGCATGTGCTGGTGGCCGGCGACCCGGGACCCTTCACTGCGTTGGCGGAGGTGGACGCGGATCCGGTGGACCTTCCGGCACCGGACGCCGAGGACGTGGCGTTGTTCCTGCTCTCCGGGGGCACTTCCGGGCCGCCGAAGCTGATCCCGCGCACCCACGCCGACTACACCTATCAACTGCGCCAGAGCGCACGGCTGTGCGGCTTCGGGGCCGACACCCGCTATCTGTGCGCGCTGCCCATGGGCCACAACTTCGCGTTGGCCTGCCCCGGCGTACTGGGCACGCTGCGCCTGGGCGGTACCGCGGTGCTGGCGCCCGCGCCGACCCCTGAGTCGTGCTTCCCCCTCATCGAGAGCGCCAAGGTGACCGTCACGTCGCTGGTGCCGCCCCTGGTGCCGCTGTGGCTCGACGCCGCCGAGTGGACCGCACACGATCTGGAGTCCCTCCAGCTCGTTCAGGTCGGCGGGGCCCGGCTCGGTCCGACGACGGCGAGCGCGGTGCCCGAGGGACTCGGCTGCACCCTGCAACAGGTCTACGGGATGGCGGAGGGCCTGCTCAACTACACACGGCTGGACGACCCGGAGAGCGTGGTCTTCCACACCCAGGGCCGCCCCCTGGCGTCGGGCGACGAGATCCGGGTGATCCGGGAGGACGGCAAGGAGGCGGGGCCGGGCGAGGAGGGCGAGCTGTTCACCCGTGGCCCGTACACGGTGCGCGGCTACTACCGGGCCGAGGAACGCAACCGTACCCAGTTCACCGACGAGGGTTTCTACCGCACCGGCGATGTGGTCCGGCGCACGGCCGCGGGCTACTTCGAGGTCGTGGGACGCATCAACGACGTGGTCAACCGGGGTGGCGAGAAGGTGCCGGCCCAGGAGGTCGAGGAGCACCTGATCGCCGACCCCCGCATCGCCTCCGCCGCACTGATCGGTCTGCCGCACCCGCACATGGGGGAGCAGACCTGCGCGTGCGTGGTGCCGCAGGACCCGGAGCAGCCTCCGACCCTGCGTGAGGTGCAGGCCGGACTCAGGGACCGCGGAATCGCACCGTACAAACTGCCGGACCGACTGGTGGTGCTCTCCAGCATGCCGCTCACCGCGGTCGGGAAGATCGACAAGAGGACACTCAAGGCTCAGCTCCAGCAGACCTGAGGACCGCCTCCGCCGCGCTAGGGCGATGACCCACCGGTCCGGTCCGTACCCACAGAAGCTCCGGTCGACGGGGCGACCTCGACAAGTCGCCCTGAAGAACCGGAGCTTCTCCGTTCCGCCGATCGGTGCATGCGCACCACGCCCTCACTGTGAAGTGCGATCGGAACAGCACGGTCCGTCGGCCGCCCGCCCCGCCCCGGGAGAGGGCGAACACGGCGTTCGACGACCGTGCCGCCTCACGCCGCCGACCGAAGTCGCGTGTCGTGCACCCACTGTCGGTGAGCCCGGCATCGGCCCACTCCAGGCGGTCCGGTACGCGAAGTCCGCCCGTTCGCCGTGGGTTGTCGCCCGCACGGCGAAATTGTCACTTTCACGCACGGGTCGATGACGTACAGCGACCCGTCGCAGCAAACGGAACAGAGCAAGGCCTGCCAGCTTGCACAGTAAGTATACGCGTAGACAAAGTCGATTCCCGTCTGTAGCATCAGGCCAGATTCCGACGCTGCCCTTAGGGGGTTTCCACATCATGAGCATTGCGGAACTGGTCGCCGGGTTACGGGACTCGGGGGTGAAACCCCGCCCCGACGAGGGCCGGTTCGGGTACCGGGAACCCCTCGGCCCGGTGAGCCCGGGATCACCGGGACGGCTGCGCGCCTGCATCGCCGGGGTGGCCGAATCGACCCCATGGACGAGCCGTGCCGAAGCCGGTCCGTGGACCGCGACCGAGGAACGGCCGGTCATCCCCATACGCGTCGACCCGCACCTCGAGCAGGTGGGCGGTGCCGAGAACGGAGCCCGTCATGAGCGCTAGTCCCGAGATTGCCGACCAGCGGCCGCAGGACGCGAACCAGCGGCCGAAGCTGGCCAATCAACGGCCGATCCTGCTGGTGTGTCTGGCCGTGTTCGGTCTGATGACCGGACAGCAGATGGTGAACCCGATCCTCGCCCCGCTCGCGCGCGAGCTCGGATTCAGCGAACTGGCCCTGGGGCTCGTGATGTTCGTCGGCGCGTCCGGCGTGGTGCTGGCAGGTACGTTCTGGGGACGCCGCGCCGTGACCTGGGGGCACCGTACCGTCCTGCTGATCTCGCTCGTGGGCGCGACGATCGGCCTGCTGGCGTTCGCGGTCATCGCCCAGATCGGGCTGACCGGCGCACTCCCCGTGCCGGTGGTGTACACGTTGGTCGTTCTCAGCCGCGGCGTCGTGTTCGGCCTCGCATGGGCCGCGACACCGGTCACCGCACAGTCCTATGTGGCCGACATGACCACCGGCGAAGCCGAGCGGGTGCGGGGCATGTCCATCTTCAGTGCGGCCCAGGGCCTCGGCCTGGCTGTCGGGCCGGCGGTCGGCGGTCTGCTGAGCATCGCCGGTCTGCTGCCTCCGATGTACGTGGCGCCTGCCATCCTGGCCGTGATCGCTGTCCTGGTGGCGATCAGCGTGCCCAAGCCGGAGGCCCACCAGGAGCGTCCCAAGGCGGCGAAGGTGAGCCCGTTCGACCGCCGCATGTGGCCCTTCCTGACCATCGGGTTCGGCCTGTACCTCGCGATGACCATCGTCCTGATGACGGCAGGCTTCCTCCTGCAGGACCGGCTGCACCTCACCCCGAACGAGACCGGGACGGTGACCGGGATGGTCACGCTGGCCGGTGCGGGAATGATCGTCATCGTCCAGGTCGCGGCCGTACCGCGGCTCGGCTGGACGTCGGTCCGCCTCCTGCGGGTGGGCTCGATCCTCATGACCATCGGCATGCTCGTCGTGGCCGTCGCCCCGACCGCGGTCCTGATCGGTGCGGGCGTCGCCCTGCTCGGGGCCGGCCTCGGGTTCGGCATGCCCGGGATCATGTCCGCACCGAGCCTCCTGGCCACCCGGGCGGAACAGGCCAGCGTGGCCGGGCTGGTCAACGCGTCCGTCGCCATCACCTTCATGATCGGCCCCGTCCTGGGCAACGGCCTGTACGAGGTCGGCCACATCGTCCCGTACATCTTCGGCACCGTGCTGCTGGCGGCCCTGGTCGTCTTCACGTTCGTGCACCGAGGAGTACGGCAGACCGCGCAGCCGCCCGCCACCCCGGCCACGGCGTAGCCCGAACCGACCCGGGGCCGACGGAGACTTCGTACGGTGTCTGAGCCCCGGGGTGTCGGGGCCGTGCCGCAGGGCGTGGCCCCTTACGGCGGGCGGAACATGCCCTGCGGACCGCGGCGCGACACCGCCCGTTCGGTGCCGCCGGATCCTGCGGGCCCCGTGGATCCGGCAGCCGATCCGTTGGCCGGCGCCGTGCACCCGCCCGATCGACTCCGTGCACCCGCCTGATCGGCACCGGCACCGCAGAAGCGGTGCCGGTGCTTGTTCGATTGGCCGTGGAGTATGCGTGACCGGTCGCGGCAACGAAGAAGTCGACGCACTCGCCAATGCCGCCCGCGTGCCGGAATTTAACGTTCCTTTTCTTCGGCATCGGTCAGGTGAAAAGGGGCGAAGCGGTAAGAGACGGCCGTGGTCCGTGTATCGCAGGGGCTCAGTTTTCGTACGCGTATGTTACAGTGATGCGGTGCCTATTGATGGGGGAATCGAGTGGGCATCGATGTCATGGTTTTCGACGATCTGCATTTGTCCAGATTTGCACTTACGGCGTTGCTCGAGCAGCGCGATGAGATCAAGGTAACCGGGTCAGTGGACAGCAATGTTGCTGCACTGGAGTTCGCGGAGTTGCATCGACCGGATGTCGCTATCATCAGCTTCGAAGGCAGAGACAACGAGACGATCGAAATCGCCGAGAAGGTGGCGATCTTTCCGGGGTGCCGGACTCTGTTGCTCGCCACCGTATGTACCCGATCAGTCGTCCGCAGAGCCTTCACCGGCGGCATCGACGGTATGGTGCGGAGAAGTGATTCCCCTCGCCGCTTGTTCGAGGCCATTCATTTGGTGCACCAGGGCGAGCGGGTCTTCGATGCGGAGCTGACCGTCGCGGCACTCGTCAACGAGAACTGCCCGTTGACCCTGCGGCAGTTGTCCGTTCTCGAGTATCTCGCGCAGGGTGACACGGTCGAGGAGATCGCGGCACGCTTGTGTCTGTCCGAAGGAACCGTGCGCAACTACATTTCTTCCATCGTGGTGAAGTTGGGTGCGCGCAACCGAATTGACGCGTTGCGCATTGCCCGGGATTCGCACTGGATCTGAAGGGAGCCGCACACGGGGTGGCGCCCCACGCGCCCCGGTCCTGGCTGCGGCGCCCCGGATACAGGGAAACGACGGCGGTGCCGGGCCGGGAGCGGTCCGGGGGTCCGTGACTCCTCGTCCGCACACGGCACCAGGGCCTTCTCCAGTCGGTGGAGATTCGGGCCCGCCAGGTCACGGACCTGGTCGCTGACGGTGAGTGCGCGGCGTCGGTTGCGGGAAGCGACCGGAGTCCGCAGTCAAAGGTCAGGCGGACCGGCCTCCGCAATGCGAACGCGTGCACCGCGTGACCGGGCACAGGCAACCTGCCGGCACGGAGAAGCTCCGTTGAGCGAAGGTGACTTGGAAAAGTCTCCTCCTCAACGGAGCTTCATTGCGTATTCCGCCTTTCCACCCGGCATCGTCGCCCGCTTCGGGCGGCCCTCCGGAGAGCTCCCGCCCGCGGCCAGCGCGTAAGGACCGGTTCACGGCGCCGTGCCGTGAACACGTCGGCGAACGGTGACGCAAAAGCACCTGCATCACGACGGTCTGTCATGTGCACCTGCTCCTGGGAAAGGCCCATCGCGTCGACGAGGGCCGTGCCCTCCTGATCACCGGGCGCAGCGGTTCGACCTCGCCCGTATGAGCGCGCATCACTCCCGGTCAGCAGGCCGGTCCGTTCGACCATGCTCGGCGCGCCGACACATCGGAAGTGGCACCTGTCGCGCCCCGGCGGAGCATGGGGAGCCTGTCGGGCATTGGTTCCTCAAGTCCGAACATGCAAAACGCACGGAGACGAATGTGAAGTGAGTCTGTCGCAATATGATCGCGCGCTGTTAATGTCGATACTGCTTCTTGGGGTCCAGGAAGAGCGGGGCTGACGAATTATTCAAACGAAATGGATTGATGGCATGCGCCGGTCGTCGGCGCACACATTTCGTCGGGGGAGATAGGTTGTGCCGCACCAAGCTGCAGTCGTAACACCTTGGGAAGAAGTAGCGAATTCTATCGAGTTCATTCCCGATGAATATTCAAGCATGACCCATTCGGAATCCGTTGCGCGGGAAATGCTCGGCTGTGAGCCGGAGGACATCGACAGGCTCGTCGCCGCAGGTCTGCCGTTCGATGACCGAGCCGGAGTGCGCCACTTCGATGTGAACGATCTGTACAACCTCGGCATGTATTCGAACAAGTCGACGACGCAACCGGAACTTGCGTTCCGTATGCTCTTCCGGTTCGCCGGCCGGCCGGTTGACGACCTGCTGCGCCCGAAGTCCTGGGACTTCCGCGTCCAGTTGGAATGTGTCGACTGTGCCGGCGTCGCACCATGGCGCTTCGAGGAACCGGACGTCGTCCGATTCGGGGGACACATCGCCGTCGCGTCCGCGCCGGTGGCGAGTTCGGGCTCGGCGGAGTACGCGGCAACGGTCACCACGACCGGCGCGCGGACGCCACTGGTCTCGCCGGTGCTGCGGAAACTCGTCCGGGAGTACCTGGATTCGGGCTATCGCTGGCAGATGATCCCCGTCCCGATGCAGGCCGACCACAAGCTGGTGCACTCTCTCGGTGCAACGAGCTGTATCGCGGCGAGCCTCTTCCTGGCCGAGTGTTTCCGAGCGGCCGGGTACCGGGCCGAGGCGAAGCGGGGCTGGTTCTGCGGCGTGCTCGGCGGTGCCCTCGACCTGCCGCATGCGTGCGTCGAGGTCGAGGACGACGACGGTGCGCTGAAGACCCTCGACATCGCCAAGGCACAGCTGGCCGCGCGACTGGCGGCGAACACCGAGGAGTTCCAGGAACTGTGCCTCGGGTCGATCTACAACAAGGTGATTCCGTCCACCGCTTCCGGTAATGCGTCCTTCGGCTATCACGAATGTGGTTCACCCCTGCCGATCCATGTGCGCGCAGATATTCGATCGGTGCGTTGACGCTGAATTCTTGAACCACTCCGTTTGGAAGGACGAGTGACAATGGCGGTACGTGAAATCGAACCGGTCGTGCTTGAACTGGACCGGTTGGAGCAGTTGGCCGAGTCCGGCTACTACAACCCGTACACGATGTTCGACTGGCCCGACGCCATCGACCCCGAGCTGCCGTGGATGAGCGAGAGCCTCACCACGCTGGCCGGCACGCCGATGTGGGACGAGCTGACGCGCGAGCAGCAGGTCGCGCTGACCAAGTACGAGGCGATCAACTTCTTCAGCCTCAACATCCACGGCATCCGCGAGCTGATGAGCGAAGTCGTGATGCGCATCCACGAGCGAACCTATGCAGACGTCTCGGAGTTCCTGCACCACTTCATCGGTGAGGAAAACGAGCACATGTGGTTCTTCGCGCAGTTCTGTCTGCGCTACGGCGGCAAGCTGTACCCGGCGCAGCCGACGCTGAAGGCCGACTCGGTGGAGCATCTCTCGCCGGTGGCCCGCGAACTGATCGTGTTCGCGCGCATCCTGATCTTCGAGGAGATCGTCGACTACTACAACGCGCACATGGCGACCGACCAGTCGCTGCCGCCCATCGCCCGCGAGATCAACCGGGTGCACCACCAGGACGAGAGCCGGCACGTCGCGTTCGGCCGGATGATCTTCACCAACCTGCTCGCCCAGGTGGCCAAGCGCGACCCGGACGAGGTGCCGGTGGTCGCCGAGTACCTCGAGAACTACCTCCAGTACAGCATCGGAACCCTCTACAACCCTGCTGCCTACCGTGACGCGGGCATTCCGGACGCCCTGGCGCTGCGGCGGCGCGCGCTGGAGCACCCTGCCCGGGCGGAAGCGCACGACCAGGTGCTGAAGCGGACGAGGAAGTTCCTGACCAAGGCCGGCGTGGGCAGGGAGCTGATCAAGTGACGACCGAGCCGATGCACGCCGTCCGGGAGTTCATCCTGGGCCGCAACCCCAAGCTCGACCAGCTGTCCGACGACCTGGACCTCATCGACAGCCGGGCCATCAACTCGCTGGCCTTCGTCGAGTTCATCTTCCTGCTGGAGGAGTTGACCGGCGAGTCGATCGATCCGGAGGACCTGGATCTGGACGACTTCCGCACCCTCAACGCGCTGGAAGCCCGATTCTTCACGAAGGAAGCAGCACGATGACCACAGCGACCGACAACGGCCTGGGAGTTCTCGACGGCAGCCAGCTGCGGTTGCTGCGGGCGATCGACGCGCTGTTCCTGCGCCTGGCCGACGGCTGGAACGCACCGGAGTTCCGGTTCCCGTTCCTGATGCGGTGCAAGGACCTCGACACCTTCGACTACTACGACAATTTCCCGCACCTGGGACTTGCCGCGACCCGGCTCGATCCGGAACGTCTCGGCGCTCTGCTGGGCGAGGCGCCCCGGCCGGTCGACCGGATACCGGCCGAGGTGATGGAGCCGACCGCGTTCGCACTGCCCTCGGCGGCGTGCTACTCGATCTATCTCCATCTGGCAGGGTCGACGCTGCCCGCCGAGGGGACGATGCGGACCACGGTCGGCACGTGCTTCCGCAACGAGGACCACTACCAGGGCCTGCAGCGGCTGCTCGGCTTCTCCATGCGGGAGATCGTCTGCGTCGGACCCGAGGACGAGGCGAAGAACCACCTGCTCCGCGCCAAGGACGCCGTGACCACCCTGTGTGCCGAGCTCGGGCTGGATCTCCGGCTCGAGGTCGCCACGGATCCGTTCTTCGACAAGAACGGCGGCAAGGCGAAGATGCAGCGGCTGTTCCCCGTGAAGGAGGAGTTCGTCGTCAACGGCCTGGCGATCGGCTCGGTCAACTACCACCGGAACTTCTTCGGCGAGCGGTGTGCCATCCAGGCCGGCGACACCACGGCGCACACCAGCTGCCTCGCCTTCGGCCTCGAGCGATGGGTGCACACCCTGACCGAGCGGTTCGGCAGCGCCGACGCCGCGGTGGCTGCGGTCGAGAGCCTGAGCTGATGCGCTCCACACTGGCAGGCGTGCTCGGCTCGGACGTGAGCCTGCTGCAGTCGGGCATGGGCGGAGTCGCCGGCGCGGAACTGGCGTGCGCGGTGTCCAACGCCGGCGCCGCAGGCTGTGCGGGCGGATACAAGCTGGTCGACGGCGCGCTGTCGGCCATGCTCGACCGCCTGAGCACGGGTACCGAGCGGCCCGTCGGAGTGAACCTGATTCCGGAGGTGGTCGGGCCGGACGAGCTCGACCGTCAGGTGGCGCAGGTGCTCGACGAGACGCCGGAGCGTGTGTACCTGTCCCTCTTCGGCATGCCCGACGACGCGGTGTTCGAGCGCATCACCGCGGCGGGTCGCCGCCTGGTGGTCCAGGTCGGGTCCGTCGAGGACGGTGTGCACGCGGCCGAGCGGGGCGCCGTGGTGGTGGCACAGGGCATCGAGGCCGGTGGCCATCTCCTCGGTACGTCGCAGCGCGACGAACTGGTCGCCGAGCTGCGTGCACAGCTGCCCGATGCCTGCCTCGTCGCCGCGGGCGGGATCGGCTCACCCGCCGAGGCCGGCCGGGCCGTCGCCGCCGGAGCCGACGGCGTGCTGCTCGGCACCGCCTTCGTCGTCGCGCACGAATCGCGGGCTCACGCCCGCTTCAAGGCAGCGGTGACCGCCGCCGACGAGACCGACACCGTCATCACCGATGTCTACGAGATCGGCTGGCCGGGCCGGAGGCATCGCGTGCTGGCGACTGCCGTGACCGCCGACCCGGGGCAGGCCAAGAACTTCATCGGCCGGACCGTGGTCGAGGGAAAGCCGTACCTGGTGCCGCGCTTCAGTTCGGCGGTGCCCACCGATGCGACCAGCGGTCGCATCGAGGAGATGGCGATGTACTGCGGCCTGTCCTGCAGCGCCATCTCCGACGAAATCTCGGCAGCCGATGTCGTCGCCGAGTTCGCGCGTGTCCTTCCGGGCGCCGAAGCCGTCAAGAACGAGAAGAGGATGGAAAGCAATGGCAGTCGATGAAGCGCAGGAGCAGCAGGATCTGTCGTACCGCGACACGCCGCGAGTCCGTACCCGGGAGAGCGTCGAGCTCTACTACGAGTCCAGCGGTGAAGGCACCGCCATCACGTGCCTCAACAACTTCTTCCTGACCAGCCCGTTCTGGCGGGAGTACACCGGTGAACTCGTCCAGAACCACCGCGTCGTCACCTACGACCTGTGCAACCACGGCGCGTCCTCGCGTCTCGCGCAGGAGCCGACCTGGGACGAGCATGCGGCGGATGTGATCGGACTGCTCGATGCGCTGGAGATCGAGTCGACCTACCTGGTCGGCACGTCGGCGTCCACCCAGCTCGCCAGGGACGTGGCGCTGGAGTACCCGGACCGCGTCAAGGGACTGATCCTGGCGGGTCCTGTCCTCGGCATGCGGGGCATGCGGCGTCACCGGCAGCTGAACCGCGCGTGGCTGCTGACGCTGAAGAACCACGGCATCGCCGCTCTGTACAACCACATGTACCCCGAGGTGATCAGCGGCGAGATGAACGAGGAAGGCGGCACTCCGGGCTTCCTGGGGCTGCGCGAGAGCTTCATGGCGATGAACACCGTCGAGGAGCTCACCAACGGCCTGAGTCTCGTCCAGGAAGGCGACACCAACCCCGAGCTGCTGTCCCGCATCGAGGCGCCCACGCTGATCGTCCTCGGTGACGACGACATCCTGCTGAGCCCGAAGCGCGGGCACGAGGTCGCCGCACTCTTCCCGAACGGTCGCTGCGAGATCATGCCGAACGCCGGCCACGTGCCCTTCCTCGACGACCCCGAGGGCTTCCAGGCGATCATCCGCAAGTTCATCGAAGAAGCGGAATCGAATGTCTGACACGGCAGTCGAGGTCCGGCAGCGCATTCGCGAACTGCTGGCCGATCTCTACAGCGGTGACCGTTTCGTCGGCGGCAAGTCGGACAGCATGTCGCTCCGCGAGGCGGGCGTGTCCTCCACCGCACTGGTCAGTCTGCTGGTGGCGATGGAAGACGCCTTCGGTTTCGAATGGGACGACGACGTCCAGCCGGAGGTACTGCGCTCGATCGACTCGCTGGCGGACTACGTCGTGTCACTGCGCAACTGAAGGACTCACCGTGGCTGTTGAGCTGGGAGTTCCCGCAGGCGTCGCACCGGAGGCATCGATCGGGTGCCACCCGGTGCCGTGGCCCCACGGACCGGCTCAGCAGTTCACGGCGGGTCGCCACGCCGCCGCCGCGGCGCTGGCCTCGGCCGGGTCGACCGATCTGACCGTGCCCCGTGACCCCGACGGCAGGCCGCGCTTCCCGCGGGGGTTCGCCGGTTCGATCTCCCACACCGACCACCTGGCTGTCGCGGTGGTGGTTCCCGGCGCCGCGGCGGTCGGTGTCGACATCGAGGACGCGGTCATCAGTCCTCGTGTGGCCCGGTTCGTCCTTCGTGAGCGGGAGCGGCGCACGCTGCTCCCGCCGGCCGGGGAGTACACACCGCGCGAGCTGTTCGCCGCCAAGGAAGCAGCCTTCAAGGCCATGAACGACGCCGACGCACTGGGCGAGTTTCTGTTCTGGCGAATCGAACTCGCGCGGTTCGACGGCGCGTTGCTCGCGTCGTACCGCGGCGAACCGGTACCGGTGTGGGTTCGCTCGGAGACAGACCTTTCGTTCGCCGTGGCGATACGGCATTGAACTCTACGATTCGCCTTGTCCTTCTGAGCCCGCACAGGCCGAAGGGATAGTGCATCGAATGGGGGAAACAAGACAATGAACCGCGATATTTTCGAGGTCGTCGATGAACTGTTCCGTCGCCGACTGCAGGTGCCTGAACTCAACCCGGATGTTCCGTTGGTGAACTACGGCCTCGATTCCATTCGTTCCATCGAGTTGGTGGTCGAGATGGAATCGAAGTTCGATGTGCATATTTCGGATGAGCAGGTGGCCTCGATGCAGACGCTGCGCGAGGTCGTGGACCAGGTCACCGCGTCGCTGGCAGTGCGGGTGGGGCAAGGAGTCAGTGACGCATGAACGTCGATCAGGGTTTCGCACGATACGCCCGGCCGGAGTTTGCCAGGCTCTTCCGTGCACTCCACCTGGATGTGACCTACCGAGCCGGCCAGGGTGACCATCTGACCCGGGAGTTGCCGGGCGGCGGGGACGGATCCCAGGCCACCGACCAGGTGCTGGACCTGGTCGGTGGTGCGGGTTCATCGCTGTTCGGGCACAACCACCCCGCGCTCCTCGAGGTGGCGCGACGGTCCTTCGACGAACAGATCCCGTTCAACGCACAGGCCAGCATCCGCCCCGGAGCGGCCGAGCTGGCGGAGCGGCTGTCGTCGATCGTCGGAGCCACGACCGGTGCGAGCTACGTGGTCACCCTCGGCAGCACCGGCGCGGACGCGGTGGAAGCCGCGGTGAAGCACGCGACGGTCGAGCACAGGCGGCGGCTCGGCGCACTGCAGGAGGAGTACGAGACCTCTCTGCGGCGAGTGCGCCGGGACGGTATCGCGGACGTCCCCTGTGCGAGCGGGCCCGGGGCGGGGCGCCCCTGCGCGGACCTGCTGAGCGAGGCTCTCGACCGGATCGCCGACATGCGGCAGACGGATCCGATCTTCGTCTCGTTGCGGAACGCCTTCCACGGCAAGTCGACCGGCGCCGGCACGCTGACGCACGGTGGCAACGTGCCCGCGGATCTGCACGTGCCGGGACCGCGGCACCGACGCCTGCACGACTGGACGCCCCAGGAAGTGGTGACCGCGCTCGACTCCGAACGCGTCCCGGTCCACTCGATCACCGTCGACTCCGCCGGATTGCCGCACTCCGCCGTTCGCCATCTGTCGCCCGTGGCCGCGTGTTTCGTCGAGCCCATCCAGGGCGAGTCCGGGGTGCACGAGGTTCCGGTCGAGACGCTCGCCGCCCTGCGCGAACTGGCCGATCGGCACGAAGCGGCGCTGGTGTTCGACGAGATCCAGTGCGGCATGGGGCGCACCGGTACCTTCCTCGCTTCGGAGAACTCCGGTGTGGTCGCCGACTACTACCTGTTCTCGAAGTCCCTCGGGGGCGGGCTGGCGAAGATCTCGGCCCTGCTGGTCGCCGACAACCGGTACGTACCGGAATTCGGCCGCCACCACACCTCCACCTTCGCCGATGACGACTTCTCGTCGCGGATCGCGACGGCCGCGCTGGACCTCTCCTTCGCCTATCGTGACCGGATCGTCGAGACGGGCGCGCTCCTGCGTGACCGGCTCGCGGAGGTGGCCGCGCGGTGGCCGGAGGCCGTCGTCGAGGTGCGGGGGCGCGGACTGCTCCTGGGCATCGAGTTCGCCCTGCCCCAGCCCGAATCGGGTCTGCTGCGCGAGGTGTTCGACTCCGAGTCGCTCGGCTATCTGATCGCGGGCCGGCTGCTGCACACGCACCGGATCAGGGTCATCCCCACCCTGTCCGCCCCCACGACCATTCGTGTCCAGCCGTCCGCGTTGCTCGAGCCCGCCGACGTGGACCGTGTCGCTGCCGCGTTCGAGGACGTCGCCCGCCTGCTCTCCCGCGGTGAGTACGCGACTCTGCTCGACCATCTGACCGTACCGGCGACCAGCGCGTGGCAGCCGCCCCAGCATGTCCCGCAGCCACGACGCGACCGGCCGGTACGACACGACCGGACCCGGGGCGAGGTCAGGCGCGTCGCGTTCCTCGCCAACATGGACGTCCCCGGCAAGCTGCGGTCCCTGGCACCGGAACTGGCCGACTGGTCGGACGCACAGTGCGCCGCGGTCTTCGACCGGATGGCCGGTGAGGCGGACCCGTTCGAGGTCGCCCGGCATCGCGTCACGTCCGAGGCCCAGGGCGCGGTGGAGGTCATCATGGTGGCGGTGCCGTTCACCGCCGCCCAGGCCGTCGGCGCGCTGCAGTCCGGCCATGGCTCGTGGCTGCGCCGTACCGTGCTCGATGCGGTGGAACTGGGCGTCTCGCTCGGTGCCGAAGCCATCGGCCTCGGGGGGCACACGTCGATCGTCACCAATGCCGCGCGGGACGTGGTCGAGGATGACATCCGGGTGACGTCGGGCAACTCGCTGACCGCCGCCTGCGCCTACGATCTGCTGCGGCTGACGCTGGCCGAATCCAGCGCCGGTGAACGTCGTATCGGCCTCGTCGGCGGTATCGGCAACATCGGCGCGGTGATGGCCGAACTCATCGCCCCGCACTGCGAATCGATGGTGCTGGTCGGCCGGCCCGGCTCCGCGCGGCGACTGGCAAAGGTGGCCGACCGGCTTTCCCACCAGGCGGACGTCTCCATAGCCGAAGACCTTGATGCGCTACGGGACTGTCCGGTCGTGGTCAGCGCCACCAACTCGGCCGACCCGGTGATCCTGCCGGAACACCTGGCAGGCGAGCGGAAGGTCCTCGTCTGTGATCTCGCGGTCCCGGGTGACGTACACCCGGCGGTCGCGGGTCTGTCGAACGTCACTCTGGTCTCCGGCGGCCGCATCCAGCTTCCCGGCCTGCAGACCCCCTATTTCCCGGGCATCACGCTCCCGCCGGGAATTCTGTACTCCTGCATGGCCGAGACGATCCTGCTCGGCCTCGAGCCCGGGACACCGAGCCCGTCCTACGGCGGCCTCTCCTCGGCAGGTGTGCTGGCCGCCCGGGACCTGGCCGTTCGCCACGGGTTCCACCCCGCCCGCATCGTCTCCGACGACGTCTCAGTACAGCCGTGGATCGTTGATCAGTTCAGCAGCACTATCGAGGAGTACATCGGATGACCGCACTGCGCCCGCGCTTCCCGAGTATTTTGCATGCACTGTTGGCACAGGCGGAACGCGGTTCCGACGGCTCGGGGGTGACGCTGATCCCGGAACCGGGCAAAGAGGAGACGCTGCGCTACGACACGCTCGTCGAGAACGCCGCGCGGTGCGCCGCGGCCCTCGCGGAGCACGGTGTCGGCCACGGTGACCGGGTGGTGCTCTGTCTGCCGACGGGCCCGCAGTTCATCACCGCCTTCTTCGGGATCCAACTGCTCGGAGCCGTGCCGACGGCGATCGCCGTACCCATGCGGTTCGGGGGCGCCGCGGGGGCCGAAGGCCAGCTGAAGGATCTCGTGGGATATCTGCGGCCCGCTGCGGTCGTCACCACGGCTGCGGTCATCGAGGAACTTCCCCATCTCACCGACACCAACCTGGTCGACGGTGATGTGCTCCACGCACGCGCCACCGCAGGCGATGCGCCGATGCATCCGATTCGCCGGCCGAACAGCGACGATCTGGCCTTGATCCAGTGCACCTCCGGGTCCACGGGCAGCCCCAAGGGCGTCATGATCTCGCACGCCAACCTGGCCGCGAACTGCGCACAGTACGCAGGCGCCATGGGCTGGACGCACGAGGACACGACGGTCAGCTGGGCGCCCCTGTACCACGACATGGGTCTGATCACCGGGGTCCTGTGCCCGGTCTACGTCGGCGGGAACACGGTGCTCACGCCGCCCGGTCGGTTCCTCCGCGCGCCGGCCGAGTGGCTGCGGCACATCAGCACCTACCGCGGTGCGATCTCGGCCGCGCCGAACTTCGCCTACGGCTATGCCACCGCCCGGGTACGCGACGAGGAACTCGAGGGCGTGGATCTGTCGTCCTGGCGATCGGCGCTCTGCGGAGCGGAACCCATCCAGCCGGCCACCGTGCAGCGCTTCGTCGAGCGTTTCACCCGATGGGGCCTGCCCTCGAGCGCGTTCACACCCGGCTACGGCATGGCCGAGGCCTCCCTGGTCATCACCACCACACGGCCGGGCGCGCCGCTCGCGTACGACTCCATCGACCGGCAGGCCGCCGTCGCCGACGCGCGGGTGACCGATGTCGACCCGCAGAGCGCCGACGCGCTGCAGATCGTCGACTGCGGTGAGCCGGTGGCCGGCACCGAAGTCCGCATCGTGGACAACGACGGTCACCCCCTGGGTGAGGACCGGATCGGCCATGTCCAGTTCCGCAGCCCCTCACGCACGGTCGGATACTTCAACCTCCCCGAGGAGACCGCCGCGGCGATCGACTCGCCGGACTGGTGGAAGACCGGTGACATCGGCTATCTGCGAGACGGTGGTCTGCGGATCACCGGCCGGGCCAAGGACCTGGTCATCATCCGCGGCGCCAACTACTTCCCTTCGGACTTCGAGCAGGCCGCTGAGACGGTGCCCGGTGTTCGCCTGGGCGCCGTGATCGCGGTCGGACACCGGCCTGAGAACGGTGAGTCCGAGGAGCTCCACATGATCGTCGAGACGGAGCTGGAGAGCGAGCAGCACGAATCGCTGCGCCAGGCCGTCCGGTCGGCGGTCAGCTCCCGGACCGGCGTGGCTCCCGCCGAGATCCACCTGGTCCCGAGGCGGAGCATTCCGAAGACGACCAGCGGGAAGTTGCAGCGGTCGAAGGCGCGGCAGCTCTTCGTCGAAACGACGGCCGCCGCCCGACTCTGATGCGCGAGCGCGGCGGCGCCCTGGTGAACCACAGCCTGAATTCTCCTCGCGTACACCCCACTCAGCGGCGCAGAGACGGTCCGCGACCCTACGGGAGCGGACAGCGGAGCCGTTCGGCCGAGGCGGGGTGAGGCCCCGGGGGGCCGGGCCGAGGCCCGGCCACCCGGCCCCATCGAGTTAGGAAGCACCTATGCGCAGTACCTCCTCGGCGTCGGCCCCGCCGTCCGGGGGCGGACAGCTCTCGCTCAGCCTCACCACCCCGAAGATCGTCTTTCTGATCATCGCGGCCGCCGCCCCTCTCGCCGCCATGGTCGGCACCGTGCCGCTGGCCTTCGCCCTCGGCAACGGGCCCGGTGTGCCCGCCATGTTCGTGTTCGCGGGCCTGACGCTGATGTGCTTCTGCGTCGGCTACGCCGCGATCAGCCGCAAGGTGGTCAACGCGGGCGGCTTCTACACCTACATCTCGTGCGGCCTGGGCCGTCCGGCTGCGGTGGCCGGCGGGCTCATCGCCGTGGTCGCGTACAGCACCGCGTCCGTGGGACTGCTCGGCTCGTTCGCCTACTTCGCCCGGCTCGTCGCCGCCTCGCACGGGTTCGACCTCCCCTGGGAGGCATGGGCGGCGGCCGGTCTGCTCGCCGTCGGCGTGCTGGGGTACCGGCAGATTGACCTGAGCGTCCGGGTACTCGGGGTCGCCATGTGCTGCGAGGTGGGCATCCTCCTGCTCCTCGCCGCGGCCGTGCTGGTCCGGCACGGTGGCTCCGCACTGCCCGGTACGTCGTTCTCGCCGCACACGCTCTCGAGTCCCGGCATCGGGGTCTCGATGATGTTCGCGTTCATCTCGTTCATCGGGATCGAGTCGGCGGCACTCTACGGCGAGGAGGCACACCGACCGGAGCGGAGCGTCTCCCGTGCCACCTACATCTCCATCTCGCTCATCGCCCTCTTCTACGGATTCATCAGCTGGGTCGCGGTCGGCGCGGTCGGACCGCGCAACATACAGAAGGTGGCGGGCAGCCAGCTGGGCGACCTCTTCTTCCACCTGAGCGATGACTACCTCACGGCCGCGCTCACCACGGCGATGCAGGTTCTGCTGTGCCTGAGCCTGTTCGCCGGCTGGCTGGCCCTGCACAACGCCGCGAGCCGCTACATGTTCGTGCTGGGCCGCGAGAGAGTGCTGCCGGGCGCCCTCGGAGAGGTGCACGGGCGGCATGCCTCCCCGTTCCGGGCCAGCCTCACGCAGACGGTGTTCACCCTGCTGACGGCCGCTGCGTTCGCGATCGCCGGACTCGACCCGTACCTCGGTCTGACCACGAGCATGCTGGGCATCGGCACGCTGGGGATCGTCTTCCTCCAGGCCGTGGCGTGCCTGTCGGTCATCGGCTACTTCCGGCGCAGGCCGGACCGGCACTGGTGGCGTACGACACTCGCACCGACGCTCGGCTTCGCCGGGCTCGCCGTCGCCACCGCTCTCGTCGTCGTCAACTTCGACACCATGACCGGTACGGACAACCCCGTGGTGGACTCTCTGCCCTGGCTGCTCCTGGTCGGAGCGGTCCTCGGACCGGCGTACGCCCTGTGGATCCGCTCCGCGCACCCCGAGCGCTACGCCCGTCTGGCGGGGGTGGAGACCCGTCTGGAGAAGACGGCCGAGCACACCGGCCGGGACGTCGTCGAGCCTGTCGTTGCGGGGAGTTGATCCCGACCGCACACATCCGGGACAGGTGAGCGAAAGCCCGGAGCCGGATGTGCCGTGGCCGATCCGCCCCGACCGCCGACCGTCGACGGCCGGCCATCGGGCGTCGGCGACGGACACCCGAATTCACCTCCGGTGGCCTGAGCCACCGTCATCCCTCCTGGTCCCGGCATCGCCTTCGGGACCGGGAGGGACATCGTCGATTGATCAATTACCGCATCAACCAACCCTGATGAGGCACCAGCAGGCCGTCTCGGGGTATCGGGCCGTGCATGCGGCAGGAATGAGGAAACCAGGGTCATGGTCGATTTGCCGCACGCTGCCAGTGCTGCCTCGGTGATTCGTGAGCATGCGCTCGCGACACCGGAACGTACCGCAGTGATCTTCGTTGACGACGTGGAGCGGGCCGACGGCGCAACCCGGTGGTCGTACGCCCAACTTGATGCCGAGGCCAGAAGGATCGGCTCGTGGCTGCACGCCCGCTTCTCCGTGGGCGACCGGGTGCTCCTGCTGTACCCGACCGGGTTCGACTTCATCGCCGCGTACGTCGGTTGTCTCTACGCCGGAATGGTCGCCGTACCCGCTCCGCTGCCCGGCCGGTACCGACATGAACAGGTACGGGTGAGTGGCATAGCCAGGAACGCCGCTGTTTCCGTGACGCTGACCGATACGGAGGACCTGCCCGACGTCACGGCGTGGGCCGAGGCCGAACTCACCGGTGCACCCGTGCTGGCGACGGACCGCGGTGATCTGCCGGACGCGGGCTCCTGGACGCCCGTGGAGCTGGACCACCGGACCATCGCGATGCTTCAGTACACGTCGGGTTCGACGGGTGAGCCCAAGGGTGTGGTGGTCAGACACGGCAACGTCCTGCACAACGTGGACAGTCAGCGCCGCGCGTTCGGGCTGACCGCCGAAGCCCGGCTGGGCGGATGGATCCCGCACTACCACGACATGGGTCTGTTCGGTCAGATACTGCCCGCGCTGATGCTCGGCGCCAGCTGCGTGCTGATGCGTTCCAGTGCCTTCCTGAAGCGGCCGCTGCACTGGCTGCAGATGATCGACACGTACGACGTCATCTGGTCCGCGGCTCCGAACTTCGCCTATGAGCTGTGCTGCGCCAAGGTCACCGACGACCAACTGGCCGGACTGGACCTGTCCCGTTGGCGGATAGCCGCCAACGGATCGGAGCCGATCGACACCGCGGTGCTGGACGCGTTCGCGAAGCGGTTCGCCCCTGCGGGTCTCCGGGACGACGCACTGTGCCCCTGCTACGGGATGGCCGAAGCGACGGTCTTCGTGTCCGGCGAGGCGCACCGCAAGCCCCTCGTGACGAAGGCCGACGTCGACCGGCTGCAACGGAACCGGTTCGTGCCGACCGAGGTCGGTGCCGATCTGGTGAGCTGTGGGACACCACGCGACTACGACGTCCTGATCGTCGATCCGCAGACAGGTGAGGCGCTGCCGCCCGGCGGTATCGGTGAGATCTGGCTGCGTGGGCCCAGCATTGCCACGGAGTACTGGCGCAACGACTCCGCGACCGAGCGGGCCTTCGTGCCGGACGGATATCTGCGTACGGGTGACCTCGGCGCCCTGCACGACGGTGAGCTGTACGTGACCGGGCGGCTCCAGGAACGGGTGACCGTGCACGGCCGCAGCCTGTACCCGCAGGACATCGAGCGCGAACTGCGCGCCCGGCACGCCGAACTCGCCAGTGGCGGCGCTGCTTTCACGGTGCCGCTTGCCGGTGCCGGCACCCAGGAGGTCCTCGTCGTCACGCACGAGGTCAACGGGCGTCCGGCCGAGGATTCCCTGCGGCGGCTGGCCGTCGAGATGAAGGAGACGGTAGCCCGCACGTTCGGCGTCCCCCTCGGCGGCGTAGTCCTGTTGCGGCGTGGCGGGGTCCGGCGGACCACCAGTGGGAAGATCCAGCGCGTGGCGATGCGCCGGCTGTTCCTGGACGACGAGCTGAACGCGATCCACACCGACCACGAGCCGCAGATGGCGAACGTGCTGCGGTCGCGGCGCCCGCAGGCGGCCGGGCTGTGACGAGCGCGGACGGCTTGCCGGTGACGGCGTCGCAACGCATCCCCGACGGAGCGGCCGGCCGATTCCCCGGTGGAGGTGGCCGGGTGCGACCCGCGGGACTTTCGCTCGGCGTGACCTGACGGTCGTTGCGGCGCACGGCAGAGCGACCTGACGGAGCAGGAGGACGTCTGCGCCGGGTCGCACGCGCCGAGAACCCTGCTCGGACCGGCCTCGGCACGATGGCCGGTCCGAGCGCGGCGATTCGCCGGCCGCTGCGATCCGTCGTGGCCCGTCGGCTCAGCCCCCTTGTACTGCCTCGGCATACCTCTGCGAACCACGGCGGCCCGCTCCATGCGCCGACCGGAGAACCGCGTCCAGCTCCTCCAGGACCCGCCGGGCGCACAGGGCCGCCGCCGGCACCATGTCCTGCATCAGGAAGTAGCCGTGCACCAGACCCGGCCCGGGCACGTGCCGTACGGGTACGTCGGTGACGCCCAGTTTGTCGGCCAGCTCGATTCCCTCGTCACGGAGCGGATCGAACTCGGCCGTGGCGACGACCGTGGGCGGCAGGTTCCGCAGGTCCGCGTTCAGCAGACTGAGCGCGGGTTCGCCGCGCCGCTGCGGATCGGGGATGTACAGGTCGTAGTAGTGGGCCATGTCGTCGACGGACAGCAGGTATCCCTCGGCGTGTTCGCTGGTCGAGGCGAAGCGCAGGCTCGGATCCACGGGCGGGTACACCAGGAGCTGAGCGGCGAAGTCGATGTCACCGGTGTCGCGGGCGTCGAGTGCGACACCGACGGCCAGGCTCGCGCCGGCACTGTCACCCGCGATCACGTGGTCGCGGCCGGGGAAGGACCGGCTCGTCCAGCGGGCCGCGGCGGCGGCGTCGAGCAGGGGAGTGGGATAGGGGAACTCGGGGGCCCTTCGGTAGTCGGCCGAGACGACGACCGCGCCCAGCGAGGCCGCCAAGGTGCGACAGACACCGTCGTGGCTGTCGATGTCACCCACCACCCAACCGCCACCATGCAGATAGGTGACCACCCGGCCCTCATCCGACTCCGGGGTGTAGACCCGGGTCCGGAACGACGAACCGTCCGCGGTGTCGATCATCCGGTCGACGGCCGTGACCGCGGTGAGCGAGTCGCTGCCCTCCCGGCGGGGGCGGACCGCATTCGCGAGATACCGCTCGCGGGCCTGCTCGACGGTCAATTCACGAGCCGGAACCGGAGGGCCGTCGGCGCGCTGCCAGGTGATCAGGTTACGGAGTATGCGGTCCAATGGCACAGCAGCCCTCCCAAGGACTGGTTCGATGCGAAATACGGCGCATACGATTGCCGTTGAAAATCGTTGGCGGCGACGTCGTGAAGACGTGTGTTTGACTCCACCACACGCTCTTACTGTACGCGACCGGGCCTGAGATTACCTTACGGTAATCACCGGTCATCATGGCCGAGTCCAGTGGTGCACGCCGCGGTATCGTCACGGTTCTTGCGCAGCTGTGAGAAACGCATGTACGGCGATGTGATTCGCATGTTGCAGCGGGTTGATCTACGCCGGTAGCCTGGCGGGGAAATTCGGTGGTGGGAAAAGCCGCTCACCTATTTCAGCGCTGGAGAATCCGTCCGGATGCGATATTCGACGCGGACCGGCGCGCCGTGGGGGACAGATCGTTTGGACGTTTCGGGAAATCGCACATCGAGCGCGGCCGGTGGCACGAGCCGGCGCGCTCATCCGTGCGGAGCACGCTCCGAAGTCCCTGCCCGTGCTGTGCCGTACCGGCAGCATCCTGCGATCCGCGCCACGTGAGTGTGCCGTCCGGCATCGACGGACAGCGTCACTCCCTCCCGTCCGACACCGTCAGGGCTCTGTTCGCCGGTCGGCGGACGGTGCACGTGACTCAGCACGACAGAGAAGGAAATTTGTCATGATTGTTCTGGGGTGCAACGGGTTCACCCGAGGCGCAGAAATCTTCGCCGAGCAATATGGCGCGGTCGGCACCGAGAAGCACTACGTCCTCGGCCACGACGCGGGTGCAGCGCTGATGGTGGACGGAAAGCTGGTCGCCGCCGTCGAGGAAGAGCGGCTCAACCGGGAGAAGAAGACCTCCGACTTCCCGTTCAACGCGGTGAAGTGGTGTCTGGACCACGCGGGCGTCGAGTTCTCCGACATCGATCTCATCGCAATCCCCTGGAACTTCAACGCCGACGTCTTCGACGCGATGATGGCCGAACTCGCGGCCGCTCCGTTGGACTCCTCGGAGAAGGTGGCTCGGCTGGGTCGCCTCGGTGAGCTGTTCGACCATGCACTCGGGCGCGAGGCGATACTCGCCGACTTCGCCGCGCGTACCGGCTTCACGCCCGACCCGGACAAGGTGGTGTTCGTACAGCATCACCTCGCCCATGCGATGACCGGTTACTACATGGCGGGAATGAAGGACACCGCATTCCTGATCAGTGACGGTCGCGCCGAGCTGTTCTCGTCGCTGATCGGCGAAATCCGCGACGGCCGGATCCGCGTCTTCGACGAGTCGACCATCAGCGCGAACGACTCGATGGGCAACCTGTTCGCCTCGATCACGCGCTTCCTGGGCTTCGTGCCCAACAATGACGAGTACAAGGTCATGGGCCTGTCCGGCTTCGCCGAGGCTCCCTCGCCGAACCCGTTCCTCGAGCACATCGTCCAGCTGCACGAGGACGGGCGTTACACCCTGTGCAGGCCGCACGATGTCGAGAACCCCCGCTGCTTCGACGACCTGTTCGAGAAGCACTTCGGTCCGTTCGAGGACACCGTCGAGTACAAGGCCAATCTGGCCGCCGCGGCACAGGAGATGCTCACGGTCGTCACGAGCCACCAGCTCCGCGCCCTGGAGTCCAAGACCGACCTGGACCACCTGCTGTTCGAGGGTGGTCTGGCCCTGAACTGCGTGAACAACACCAAGCTGCTGGAGGGTTCGCGCTTCCGGGACATGGATGTGAGTTTCGGTGCGAGCGACACCGGAGTCGTCATCGGTGCCGCCGTCCACGCCTGGGCCAACCACCCGGACAACACCGCCGAGGTGAAGTACGCCGACTCGGTCACCCCGTACCTCGGACCGGAGTACGACGCCACGACGATCGAGCGGGCCCTGCACGAGTTCGGCGATCGGGTGCAGTGGACCGAGCTGGCGGAGGACGAGGTCGCCGACCAGGTGGCGAAGCTGCTCACCGAGAAGGTCGTCATCGGCTGGTTCCAGGGCCGGCTCGAGCACGGCCCCCGGGCGCTGGGCCACCGCAGCATCCTGGCGAACCCGAAGTTCCCGGACATCAAGGATGTCATCAACACCAGGGTCAAGCACCGTGAGCCGTTCCGGCCGTTCGCGCCGATCGTGCTCGAATCGGATGCGCCGAAGATCTTCGACATGGGCCGCAAGACCCGTTCGCCGTACATGACGTTCGTGTTCCCGGTGCGGCCGGAGTACCACAACGTCATTCCGGGTGCGACGCACGTGGACGGTACCTCCAGGGTGCAGACGATCACCGACGAGGACACGCCGCTGGTGGCGGCGCTGCTGCGCCGGTTCACCGCGCTGACCGATGTGCCGTGCCTGATCAACACGTCGTTCAACGTGGCGGGCGAGCCGATCGTGTGCTCCCCGGCCGACGCGCTGAACTGCTTCCTGGGCACCGAGATCGACTACCTCGTGCTCGGCAACTACCTCGTCACCAAGACCGACCAGCCCGCATGACCTCTGTGGTCCTCCTCGCCGAAGGTGACGCCCGGTGTGTCCTTGCGCAGCAGAAAGGCGGTCACACCGCGCGAGCGCTGTCCGGGGTCGGTCTTGGCGAAGAC